>NZ_DEYI01000078.1:0-15065 GCF_002364475.1 Idiomarina sp. UBA3162 | reverse complement strand
TACACGCTTCATCAGGATCTTCTAATTCTACTGTTGTATGGCTTAAAGCATAGGGCGCAAGGACGTTATCGATGCGCTGTTTTAAGTCGCTACGAGCCTCAATATCAAGGTTCTTAGTTAACACCAAATGAACGGTTAATACATGCTCCTCGCCGTCTAGTGACCAAAAATGCAAATGGTGTAGGTCAGCAACATGAGGTAGCTCCAGTAAAGCGTCCGCGACTTGTTTGTAGGTTTTTTTGTCTGGCGTGGCCTGTATGAAGAGTTTCAGTGTTGCCCACAGGTTGCGTAGTACATTCACTAAAATAAATAGAGTAAAGCCAATCGACAATATAGGGTCGAGAATCGGCCAGTCTACGAACAGCAAAACAATACCAACGATAAGTACAGTAACCCAGCCGAGAACATCTTCCAGCAAGTGCCAGTTAATAACGCGCTCGTTTAACGTTTTACCTTCTGACAATTTGTAAGCGGCAAATCCATTAACTGTAATGCCAACGACGGCTAAAGCGATCATGCCATCAGCGATGGGCATTTGAGGGTTCCAGAGTCTGGGAATCGCTTCCACAAGTACCCAGGCAGAGCCTGCGATTAAAACAACGGCATTAATAAATGCACCGGCAAGATTGAGTCGCTTATAACCGTAGGTAAAGTGTTGGTTAGCCTGTTTTTTGCCCAGCTTATTAAGTACCCACGCCAGGCCAAGCGACAAGCTATCGCCAAGATCATGAACGGCATCAGCTAAAATGGCGGTACTGTTGGTAAGAAAGCCACCAATAAACTCGATAATGGTGAAAACAAAGTTAAGAACAAATGCCCACCCTAATCGGTTGGACGGCATGTCCTTTGAGTGATCATGGTTATGGTGATGCCCCATAATACGTTCCTCTTTGTAGTAGAAGGGGCGGCAATAACCGCCCCCTTAAGTGCTGAACCCTAACGGCTCAGATCCTTAATTTTTTGTTTCGAAAACCAAGGATAGAGCACGGGTAAGATAACCAATGTCAGCAGAGTGGCTGATACCAAACCACCGACAATGACGGAAGCCAGTGGGCGTTGAATTTCAGCGCCTGCGCCGGTTGCAAACAGCATGGGAATGAGTCCTAACGCTGAGGTTATTGCCGTCATTAATACCGGGCGTAGTCGCGACCATGCGCCATCAAACACGGCATCATTAACTGCATGCCCATCGGTTATTCTCTGGTTTATACTTTCGACCAGAACCACACCGTTTAGTACCGCCACACCAAACAGTGTGATGAAACCCACGGCGCTGGGCACCGATAAGTACTGCCCTGACACATAGAGTGCCACAATACCACCGATGACTGCCAACGGTACATTCACCAAAATCAACATGGCTTGACCCATGGTGCCGAAAGCAAAATAAAGCAGCAGGGCGATGAGTGCCAGCGATATGGGAACGACAATGGACAAGCGCTCCTGTGCTCGTTGTTGACTTTCGAACTGGCCACCAATGTCGACTGAGTAACCGGTTGGTAAATCCACCTTCTCGTCAATCGCCTTCCGAATATCGGCAACCACGCTGCCCATGTCACGACCCTGAACGTTCGATTGAATCACAACGCGACGCTGTACGTCATCACGACGGATTTGCGGTGGTCCTGATTCAATTGCGACGTGGGCGACTTCGCCTAAGGTTACCCAGGCCCCTGAGGGAGTTAACAGGCGTAACGAACGAATAGACTCCGGCGTATCGCGGAATTGCTTGGCCAGCCGCACGTAAATATCATAGCGCTCATTACCGCGAATGATCTGGCCTGCCGAAGCGCCACCCAAGCCATTGTCGACAACGCTCAGTACATCGGTGACATTTAAGCCGTAGCGTGAGAGTTGTTGGCGTTTCGGCGAAACCACGAGTTGTGCTTCACCTTTTATTTGCTCCATCGCTACAGCAACCGCCCCGTCAACTTGCTTGACGGCACCTTCTATTTCCTGGCCTTTACGGGCCAACACGTCAAGCTCGGGTCCAAATAGTTTGATGGCTAGCTGCGATTTTACACCTGAGAGCAGTTCATCAACCCGTGTTGCAATAGGTTGTGAAAAATTAAACAACAAGCCTGGGTGAGCATCTAGTTTTGCCTCCATTTTTTCTTGTAAGGCGTAGCGATCGGATGCCGTTGTCCATTCAGACTGCGGCTTAAGACCCACATATAACTCGATGTTGCTGATAGGCTCTGGATCGCCGCCCACTTCAGCTCGTCCAATGCGGCTGAGTGCGTAGGTGGTTTCCGGGAACGACATCAGGATTTTTTCAAGCTTCGGAGCCACCTCTAAGGCCGTTTCAAGGTTAGAGGAGGGGGCTAATGTCACGCGAATATTAATCGTGCCTTCTTCCAATTCGGGCGCAAATTCTGTGCCGAGACGAGGCACTAACACCAAAGCGCCGACAAACAGCACACCGGCCAGGGTAATAACAGCCTTTTTACTGCGTAACGCCACCGATAATAGTCTTTTATAACCATTATCTAGTGGTTTAAGCAGTTTATTTTCACGAGGCTTAATACCCCGACTGAAAAAGTAACTGGCTAATGCCGGTACAACCATGATGGCCACAAAAACCGCGGAGATAATGGCCAACATAATACTGATAGCCATGGGCTCAAATAATTTAGCTTCAACACCCTGAAAACTAAACAGTGGCATAAAGACCACCAAGATAATCATGGCGGCAAAGAATACCGGTCGTGCCACTTCGTTCGCCGCTTCCTTAACTCGCAGCTTGATACCATGGCTATCGAGTTTGGCTGCCTGAGGATCTGGGTCGCGGTGCTCTGTGCGTTGCTCGGCGTCGTCTTGGTGTTCACTATCCGGACGACTTAAGTGCTTAAAGATGTTTTCAACCATCACCACGGAGCCGTCGACCAGCATACCAATGGCAACAGCAATCCCGCCCAGCGACATCAGGTTAGCTGACATGCCCATCGCGGACATTACCATCAGGGCAATGGCGATAGAAACGGGAATGGACAGTAACACTAAAAAAGTAGCGCGTATGTTGAGCAAAAACAGTGCTAATACTGCGATAATAAAGACAAAGGCAATGAGCAGTGAATATGCGACCGTAGATACGGCTTTTTGTATTAAATCGGCCTGATCATAATACGGCTCAAAGGTGACACCCTCGGGTAATGCTTGCTGAATAAGCGGAATGCGCTTTTTAATACCGTCGATGGTGGCTTTGGTATTCGAGCCCTTGCGTTTGAGCACAATACCCGACACCACTTCGCCCAGCTGGTTGACCTCGCCGTCGACTTTACGCGACATTGAGACCGCTCCCTGGCGAATTTCACTGCCGATTTCGACGTCGGCAACCTGTCCCAGTGTTACGGAAACGCCGTCAACGGTTTTGAGCGGTATTTGTCGTATTTGTTGCAGGCCTTTTTTACCGCTTTCCAGCCAGCCGGTGCCGCGAATAACCAACTGCTCCTGACCGCGGGGCATATACCAACCACCAACGTTACCGTTATTCTTGTTGACCGCGCTCATCACATCTTGCTGGGTAAGGTCGTAAGACAGCAGCTTGGCGGGATTGAGGTTAACCTGATATTGCTTAACTTCACCGCCAAAGGACAAGACTTCGGTAATTCCCTCAACGGGCATCAGTAGCAGTTTAACCACATAGTCGTTAAGACTGCGTAGCTCCATGCTACTGACACCAGAGCCCGGCTCGGCAAGTAGCAGATACTGATAAACCTGGCCGAGACCGGAAGAGTTAGGGCCCATTTCGGGCGTGCCGACTCCCTCTGGAATCAACTCCTTTGCCGCTTGCAGCCGCTCGAATACCAGTTGCCGGGCAAAGTAGATATCGACACTCTCGTCAAATACCACGGTAATGCCCGATAAACCTGTTTTTGAGATTGACCGAACTTCTTTGACGTCGGGCAGGGCATACATCACCGACTCTATCGGATAGGTAATAAGCTGCTCGACTTCGGTCGCTGCTAATCCTGGTGCTTCCGTATTTACCGTTACCTGAACGTTGGTAACATCGGGAAAGGCATCCAGATTAAGTTTGGGAATAATAAAAAATGACGCAATGCTGATGCTGAATAAAGCCAATACCAATAACAGGCGATTGGCGACAGCAAACTGAATAATGCGCTGAAACATACAACCTCCTGTTAGTGGTTATGTGGGTCAAAACCGCCTTTAGCGATTTGTGAGCGAACGAAAAACGCGCCGTTGTCTACGTATTTTGTGCCTTCCTTAACGCCTCGAATAACTTTCCACGGACCCTTTTCATCAACCAATTCGACTTTCTTCGGTTCAAACTTTCCGGGTTCGTGCTCAATGAATATCTGCCAGTCACCATCAGGGGCCCGCATTAAGGCTGAGTCCTTAACTGCAAGCACCGGTCCATCCGACTTGACTGAGAAATAAACATCCGCAAATAAACCAGGGTGTAATTGGTCCTTTTCGTTATTTACCGCAAGTCGTACCGTTCGGGTGCGGGTTTTATGGTCTATTGTGTGGCCTTCCTGAATGACTTTTGCCGCAAAGCGCTGATTGTCGACACTCACTGTAACAGGATCACCAAACTGCACATTAAGGTCAGCTGAGCCTGGTAGACGAGCATTAACCCACAAGGTTTCTTCTTGCAGCACTTCAACCAAGTGATTTCCGGCATTAACTTGCTGGCCTTGCTTGAAGTTATCGCTAACCACAATCCCGCCAATTTCTGAGGTCAGTTGGTATTCGCCGATAGGGTAGTCAGGTTTACTTAAACGCTTAATATCACTGGCTGACATACCAAATGCTTTGAGTTGCGCTTGCGCTGAGGTAAAGGCGTTTTTCGCTTCAACAAAGCGTTTTTCACCCACCGTTGACTCACCGAGTGACTGCACGCGTTGCCATTCGTTAAGTGTGACCAAATACTGACTTTGCGCCTCCGCCATGGTGGCGCTGAAGAGGGTGGCTAGTGGTTCACCTTTTTCGACGTGGTCGCCAATACTGACAAAACGTTTGAGAACGGTCGAATCGATGCGCGGACTCACGATATAGCTATTAAAGTCGTTAGCAACCACCTCGCCCGGGGCATAAACCGGATATTCAATAACTTGAGTTTGCAAGGTTCGCGTGGTGATATCTGCCATAGACAGCTGCTTGCTGGATAGCTCCACGCCTGGGCTTTCCTTATGTTCACCTTGCTCGTGTTTGCCTTCTTCCTTGTGGGTATCTTCTTTTTCGTCGTGTCCGTGTTCATCCTGCGCCATAACCGAAAAGCTAAGCGCAAGTGCTATTGCTGCGTATAAAGGTTTTACTGACATCGTTTACTCTCCAATCTCTGCGTTTGTTGGCTGGCTTAACGGCGATAACGTCAGTGCTTTACTGAGTTCGCCCGAACGGTACAACCATTCAATGGCGGCCAACCGATATTGTGTTTGCAGCGCTATCCCTGCAAATTGGCTATCGAGCTGCTGTTGCACAGCGGTGAGGTAGTCTGTGGTGGATAGGTCACCGGCGAGCCAGGACTGCTCAATCACCTGCATCGACTCATCCTGCCGAGATTGAAAGTCTCTTTGCCAGCTTTGCCACTGTTTTTTCACAAAACGATAATTGTTAAGAGACGATTTCAGTGCTGCTTGCCATTGTTGCCTTAGTGCAATCAAACGTTTTTCTTCAGCAACAGCTTCGCTATTGGCTGCGCGCACCGCATCGCTGTAGTTATTGCGAACCTGTAGTGGAATGCTGAATGATAAGCCAATTACTGTTTCGTTATCGCTCTCGCCCGCTTCGACGCCTACGGTTGGGTTGGCGGTGGTTAACGAGCGTTTCCAGTCGACATCGGCGCGCTTTAATTGCCATTGCAGGTAAGCGGCTTTTAACGCTGGATGTTGTTGCCAACGAGCCGTTAACGCAGGTTCAACGTTAAATAGCTCCTCATTAATGGAGAGTTGACCGACATCAGACGTTGTTAGCAGAGCGTTTAACTCTGCTTCAGCGGATTGCAGTTGTTGATAAGCCGCTGCCGTTTGTTGCAGTTGCCGACTTAGCGCGAGTACCGTCAGTTGTTCGTCGACGGCACCTAAGTCACCGGCTTTACGTCGTTCGGCAACCAGGCTTATCGCCTGTTTAACGATTTTCTCTTGCTGCTCAGCCAGTGCGTAACGCTGTTTTGCGTCCAGCCATTGCACATAGGCATTCAACAAAGTTTTAGCATGCGATGTCGCCGACTGGCGATAAATACTCACTGCCATAGCCGTCATGGCGTCACTCTGACTGGCCCTTGCTTCATTGCGAGTGCTCCAGTCCAGCGTCTGGCTTAGACCAACAGCGTAATTATTGATGTCACCCTCGCGCTCTAAGCGTGACGATAAGCTAGGGTTGTACAAAGGCTGATTTAATTGTTTGCCCTGTTGGATCAGCGCTTCAGCCTGCTGTTGAGCGGCTTCAACACTGGGGTGTTGCTGCACAGTTTTTTGCCATTGCTCGGGCAACTGTTGTGCATTGGCGTAGCTTGAACTTATTGCCAGACTTACGGCAACAAACAAGCGTTTGCTATGTGTCGAAAACGGACCCATAGATAGACTCCTCAGTCATATTACTGCGTAAAATAATGATTTAGTTGCGCTGCTAAAGCAGCGTATTAGGCAGCTATGAGGAGATGGGAGGCCGGAACAGCGGCGATGATAGTGGGTTAGTGTAAAACTCAGTATACCCAAGACGTATTGTGCCCATTCGTGGTAACGCGAGAGTTTTTTCAGCCTTCATGGCATATAAATGAAATGAACCATGGCAGTGACAGCAATGATGGTAGTCAAAGCTGATTTCGCCACTTTTAGGGAGATTGCGCTTATCGATGTGGGATTCGTCATGCTCAAAATTGAGGTGTTGCTCAGAAGAGGATTGGTGAGATTGATGCACATCAGCAACCGCCTGACTGATTTGAGTCAGAACGGCAACAAGCACCAGTATTAAAAATCCGAGTCTAAGCATCATTACCTGCAGTTCTAAATAAGCAGCTTAACGGTACATTAATTAAAAATAGTTTTCAACTAGTGCATTCTGAATCGCCACTAGTTCACTAGACACTCAGTAGCCTAACGAAGCTCCGCTGGACAACCTTAAAAAATTGTGTAAGTACGTTGTGTAACCTCCGGAAATTTAGACGTCTCGGTTACAACTAACAGATTCTATTTCATCAATTTTATTAAGAATTGTACACGCAATAACTTTGCTTTGGCCAGTACAACTTGTTCTAATTGAAGTGAGTTGCTTCTCAAGATCTTGCAAAGAAGTAATTTGAGAGCGTATGTGCATTATGTGTTCATCAATCAGGGTATTAACGGCTGAGCAAGGTTGATGTGGATTGTCTTGATAATCTTGTAATCTGCGGGTTTCAGATAATGAAAGGCCTATAGCTCTGCAGCTACATACAAACTTAAGTCTTTTGTAATGTTTTTCAGTGTATACTCGATATCCGTTATAACTACGAGCTGGTAAAGGTAACAAACCCTTTTTTTCATAGAACCTTATTGTCTGGGTTTGAATTCCTAATAAGTCTGCTAGTTGACCAATACGCATAAGAAAATTTCCTATCTAGTTAAGTAATTTCTTGACCTTATAGTAACTTTATAGTTTTTAATTGTGAAACTATATATTTAAGGTAAGTAATACGATGGCTAGTTCCTTTGATACGGTTCGAACAAATGGCGACTCAAAAAATGCCTACGAAGAGTCAGGTAAACGGCTCATCGTTTACTCTGTAGCAAAAATGGATTGCCCATCAGAAGAACGAATGATTCGCTTGGCCTGAATGGGTTTGAGGAAATTCATTCATTATCCTTCGACTTGTCAAACCGTCGGCTGAAGGTATTACATGATGGTGAGACAGCCTTTATTACTTCTAAATTAGAGACTCTAGGTTTGGGGGCCTCGCTTGAAAGAGACACTGCTGCGGACTCCGAGGCAATCAAAGCTGAGGAGTTTTCGGCAAGTTCGGATAAGCAGGAGTCCCGCAC
Organism: Idiomarina sp. UBA3162; assembly: GCF_002364475.1. NCBI lineage: Bacteria > Pseudomonadati > Pseudomonadota > Gammaproteobacteria > Alteromonadales > Idiomarinaceae > Idiomarina > Idiomarina sp. UBA3162. Next base: position 7,080 of record NZ_DEYI01000078.1, on the reverse strand, counting down.
CTTGTGTTGGTTGCTCACCATCAATACTCTTCTGTTCTTGGTGGAAATGACTGCCGGACTGCTTTGGCAGTCTGCTGGTTTGATTGGGGAATCTTTAGATAATTTTGCCGATGCGGCAGTTTACGGGCTTTCTCTTTATGCCGTAGCGCGTAGTGTTAATATGCAAATACGTGCTGCGCACCTAGCTGGCGTACTACAACTGGTTTTGGCTCTGGGTGTACTTGCAGAAGTTGTGAGACGCTTCGTATTCGGGAGTGAACCTGAGTCACTTGCGATGATGGGGATTGCATTTGTCGCGTTGATTGGCAATACCATCTGTCTTCTACTTATCTCCAAACATAGAGGAGGTGGTGCGCATATGAAAGCAAGTTGGATTTTTTCAGCTAATGATGTAGTGATTAACCTTGGCGTAATCATCGCTGGCATCCTCGTTGCGTTGACCGGGTCGAATTACCCAGATCTTATTATAGGTAGCATAGCAGGTTTAATCGTGCTTAACGGGTCAAGACGCATTTTTGCACTGAAGGGGAACTGAATGTCCTGCGTTGATAAAGGATTTTCGCCCTATATTTCTCTGTTAATTTCTGGTTTAACTGTAGTCCTTGACCAAGTGATCAAGTGGCAGACGCAGCAATCAATAGCTTACGGTGATTCGATTTCATTGACCCCTTTTTTCAATTGGGTACACACTTGGAACACTGGTGCGGCATTTGGCCTGCTTTCAAATGGTGGAGGTTGGCAGCGCTATTTTTTTATTGGGGTTGCTCTGCTAATGTCTGTGGCTTTAACGAGGTTGATCTTTAATAAAGTAAGTAAACGGGATGGCATTAGCTACGGGCTGATTCTTGGGGGGGCGGTTGGGAACCTCATTGACCGACTGTTTCGTGGCTATGTTGTCGACTCCCTTCATCTAGGTTGGCAAACGTGGCAATTGCCAGTTTTTAATATTGCCGATATTGCAATTACCCTAGGAGTTATCCTATTACTGTTAAGCAACTTGCAGGTCTCAATGATACCGAATCTACCGGGTTCTAAGTAAATAGTAAGTATAATAATTAATATGGCCGAGCTTATTTTGGATGGATTAGGAATTTATATTGAGTGGGGTAATTGAATGAAAATATCTTGGTTTTTAATACTGACTGTGCTCATTCATAGCTCTTTTGCCTGTGCTCCTGTGGCTGGTACTTTCAGTCAGTCTTCAATAAAGAGTGCAGGAGTTGCGTATGACTTAGTCTTAGAAATTGAGCGTGAAAATCAAGACTTAAATAAATCAATATATGATAGTAAACAACAAACACAACCTCATATTAGTTGCATTACTGGTTATAACCTCTTAATTTCAGCCGTGCCTGTTATTTTGGCACCCAACTCAAACTCGGTAGGTTTTGACCAAAGCCTGACTCACCAACCCCCTGTACCTCCACCAAACGCGTAACCGTTAACTTAGACTTTTTAAAACCTATAAGTTAATGGAGAAGCAACATGAAGTATTTATACTTCGTGGCAGCCTTTTGCTTAGGTGCGCTAGTGCCTGTGGCGACGGCTGCGACGACAGATTTAAAGCTGAAAGAAGCGTTACAAAAAACGATCAAGAATAACCCTGAGTTACTGGAGTATGATTATAAAATACGAGCTGCAGGAGCACTGATAGAGCAGGCTGAGTTTTCAGCGAACCCAAGGGTATCTGCGGAAATAGAAAACTTTGCCGGCTCAGGACGGCTAGAAGGTATCAGTAACTCAGAATTGACCGTATCCTTTTCTCAGCTCATAGAGTTAGGGGACAAACGGCAGTTACGAGTTAAAGCTGCAACCGAAAAAGAGAAAGCTCAGCGAGCAGAGTTTGAGTATCGTCAAATTGAGGTTTTGGCAGAAACCACACAGCGTTTCTATGACATTTTAAAACTTCAGCAAGTCGCGCATACCAGCGAGCGTCAAATTCAGCGAACTGAGCGACTGATAAAAGTGGCACAGGAGCGTGTAGAAGCTGGCGCGGTGCCTAAATCCGAGGTTATTCGCATTAAATTACAGTTAGAGCGCCAATACGCTTTCTCTGACGAGTTGAACGGTAAACTGAAAAAGCAACAAGCTGAACTGGCTTCAATGTGGGCAGGCGAGCTCAATTTTACGCGCGTCTCTGGAGACTTTACTTTTCCGCTAAGCCTCCCGGAAAAAGCCAACGTGTTATCGGCTGTTAATCGGGCGCCGGAGTATTTGCGTTTACTGAACTCTGAGCAACTTCTACAAGCGCAAGCCAGAGCGTTAGCAGCGGACTCAAAGTCGGATATTACCGTTGGTGTCGGGGCTCGCTACAATAATGAGTTCGATGATGTAGGTTTAATCGTCCAGGCATCGATGCCATTGCAGTTCACTGACCCTAACGTCGGTCGCATAAAACAAAGCCGATTACTGCATCAGTCTAACCTGGCGCAGCAAAAACAGGTTCGGCAGCAACTAAAATCACTGGCTTTATCGCTAGTGCACAGTTTGCAAACTCACCAAAGTTATCTGCAAAAGATAAATCAGCGACTGATGCCATTATCTGAGCAATTACTTGAACAGACTCAACAGGGTTACGCACGCGGAACGCATTCTTTGTTGCAAGTGTTAGACGCGCAAACGGAGTTAGCCAAACTCGAGTACGAAAAAGTTTCTCGGAAACATGCGATTTACAGCGACATCATCGAATTAGAGCGCATGACCGGACAGCCGTTTTTAGGAGTACAACAATGAAACTCAACACATTGATTACAATTATCTGCATTGCCAGTTTTTCACTGCCCGCATTGGCTTATGAGAAAGAACACGAAGAGCATGAAGCACCCCATACCAATTTAAGTGATGCAGCAATAGAAAACGCGAAATTAACGTTGGCAACAGCGAGCGCTCAAAGCATTCGAGTAAAGCAAACAATTTTCGGTGTAATAGCCCCCAATAATAACAATATTGTGCATATCGGAGCGAAGTACAAAGGTATTGTTACGTCACTAAAGGCCAATATCGGCGATGCCATAAAAGCCGGGCAAACTCTGGCTGTTGTTGAGAATGTTACGACAGGCACGGCATTTGAAGTCATCAGCCCAATTAGCGGAGAGGTAACTGCACGTTTTACCAACGTTGGTGAAGTGGTTGAGCAAAAGCCATTATTTGAAGTCCTGGATCCATCATCGGTCTGGGTAGAGCTTTCAGCGTTCCCGGAGAACATTGAGTCGTTAGAAGAAGAGCAAACGACCTATGTGTACGACTTGCATCATCATAAAACCGTCGAAGGAACTGTGTCTTATATCTCGCCACAAATGACTGGCGGACATATTGCACGCGCACTTATCGAGTTGCCCAATCAGTCGGGGCATTGGCGACCGGGAATGCACGTAAAAGCGGATGTCGTTACAGACAGCTTTAACGCGAGCTTGGCGATAAACAATGATGCTGTTCAACGTTTAGAAGATAACCCCGTTGTTTTTATTAAAGAGGGTAATCGTTTCGAAGCCAGGGAAGTTGAGTTAGGCCGAACTGACGGTGAATACACCGAGGTGTTATCGGGTATTGAAAATGGCGAAAGTTATGTCGTTGAAAACAGCTACTTGATAAAGGCTGACATTCTAAAACAAGGCGCAGGCCACAGCGATTAGGGAGAGTAAACAATGATAGATGCACTCATTCGCTTTGCGGTTGAGCGTCGATGGCTGGTGCTTGCCGCAACTTTGTTAGTAGCAGCTGCGGGCGTTTATAGCACATTAAAGCTACCCATCGATGCTGTGCCGGATATTACCAATGTTCAGGTACAGATAAATTCAGAAGCGCCAGGCTATTCGCCATTAGAAACCGAACAACGTATTTCTTATCCGGTGGAAACCGCGATGGCAGGTTTACCAAAGCTGGACTACACCCGCTCGATCTCACGCTATGGGTTGTCGCAAGTTACCGTGGTGTTTGAAGAGGGCACCGATATTTACTGGGCTAGACAGCAAATCAGTGAGCGATTGCAAAAGGTAAGGGGAGAAGTACCCGACGGTATCGAGCCGACGATGGGGCCAATAGCCTCCGGCCTTGGTGAAATTGTTAATTATGTAGTACGCGCGAAAGAGGGGGCTACCAATGCCGATGGCGAGGCGTATACGCCCGAGCAGTTGCGTACCATCCAGGATTGGATCATTAAGCCGCAACTGGTCAAGGTGCCCGGTGTTACCGAGATTAATAGTGTGGGGGGTTATGAAAAGCAATACCAGGTGGCTCCCATCCCCGGTCGTATGCTGGCCTATAAAGTGACCATGCAGGACCTTTTGGCAGCATTGGATCTTAACAATAGAAACGCTGGTGCCGGTTATATCGAGAAAAATGGTGAGCAATGGTTGGTGCGTTCGCCTGGACAGCTTAAGACACTTGATGATATTCGTGGTGTGGTCGTGACAAAACGTGATGATGCACCGGTGCGCGTGAGTGACGTGGCTGAGGTCAAACTGGGAGAACAATTACGCACTGGCGCTTCAACCTCGGGCGAGAGCGAGGTGGTATTGGGCACGGCCATGATGCTTATTGGCGAAAACAGTCGCATCGTTGCACAGAATGTCGCCAATAAAATTGAGGAGGTGCAACGAAGCTTGCCAGACGGGGTGGTGATTGAAACGGTGTATAACCGTACTTCTCTCGTTGATAAAACTATTGCAACGGTCGAGAAAAACCTGTTTGAAGGTGCGGTGCTGGTTATTGTGGTGCTTTTCATTCTGCTTGGAAATGTCCGTGCAGCACTGATTACGGCGTGCGTTATTCCCTTGAGTATGCTGTTTGCGGTAAGCGGCATGGTCGCCAACAAGGTGTCTGGTAATTTAATGAGCCTGGGCGCAATTGATTTTGGTATTATCGTCGATGGTGCGGTCATTGTGGTTGAAAACGCTTTGCGACGGCTTGGAATTGCACAGCAACGCTTAGGCCGGGTACTTACCACTAAAGAGCGCTTAATTGAAGTAACCCATAGTACTCGTGAGGTATTTAACCCTGCGGTATTTGGTGTGCTTATCATTATGCTGGTGTACTTGCCCATATTTGCGTTAAGTGGTGTTGAAGGCAAAATGTTTCATCCCATGGCGTTTACTGTCGTAGCCGCGCTTTTAGGGGCTCTGATTTTCAGCGTTACCTTTGTACCCGCTGCTATTGCAATATTTGTCCGTGGCAATATTAAGCACGGTGAAAACCGAATAATGCGAGCCGCCCGCAAAGTGTATCAGCCGGTTTTACGGCAAACACTGAAGCTTCCAGTTGTCATTATTTTGCTTGGCTTTGGGCTGTTTGCGGTATCAATGTTTCAGGCGAGTCGCATGGGAACTGAGTTTTTGCCACAGCTTGATGAAGGCGATATTGCCATGCAAGCCTTGCGCATTCCGGGGACTGGCTTGCAGCAATCTATAGCAATGCAAAAAGATGTCGAGTCTGTGGTGTCACGCTTTGACGAAGTTAAACTGGTATTCTCAAAAATTGGTACCCCGGATGTTGCGACCGACCCTATGCCACCGAGCGTCGCTGATACCATTATTATTTTAAAGGAGCGTGAGGACTGGCTAAACCCAGAAAAAACCAAAGAGCAACTGGTTGCTGAAATACGAACTGCTGTGCAAGAGCTTCCCGGTAATAAGTACGAGTTCACTCAACCGATTGAAATGCGGTTTAACGAACTTATTGCAGGCGTTCGAGCTGACTTGGGGGTTCGTATTTATGGCGATGACTTGCAAACGCTTAAACGGTTAGGCGACTCAGCCGCCGCAGTCATTCGCACCGTTAATGGCGCTGCTGATGTTCGGGTTGAACAAATGACGGGTTTATCGACACTCTCAGTGATACCTAAGCGTGATCATTTAGCGTTATTAGGCCTAACAGTCGCTGATGTACAGCGAGCAGTTCAAGCTGCGGTTGGTGGAGTTCAGTCAGGGATTATTTACGAGGGGGATAAACGCTTCAAGCTAATGGTACGTCTCGACAAAGAATGGCGTAAGAGCATTGAACAGCTTAAATCACTGCCTATTGATCTGCCTGCCGGCAACCCTGAGCTGCGCTATGTGCCGTTGGGAGAGGTCGCCGAATTGAGTTTGGAAAGTGGACCGAACCAAATTAACCGAGAAAGCAGCAAACGCAATGTTATTGTGAGTGCGAATGTTGAAGATCGTGATTTGGGCTCTTTTGTGGCAGATGTTCAGGATGCGCTAACGACTGACGTTGATTTGCCAGCAGGTTATTGGGTTAACTACGACGGTACCTTTGAACAGCTGCAATCAGCTTCCCAACGGTTGAGTTTGGTTGTGCCATTAGCGCTGCTATTAATTATTGGCCTGCTATACAGTGCGTTTAATTCGCTGAGCAGTGCACTCGTCATATTCACAGGCGTTCCCTTAGCGCTGACCGGCGGGATATTCGCATTAGCGCTGCGTGATATGCCGCTATCAATTTCCGCTGCAGTCGGCTTCATTGCACTGTCGGGCGTGGCGGTTTTGAACGGCGTGGTCATGCTGACATTCATACGGCAACTGCTGCGCGACGGACTGCCATTGAAAGATGCGGTGTTTGAAGGCGCGCAACAGCGGTTAAGACCTGTACTGATGACTGCTCTCGTAGCTAGCCTGGGCTTTGTCCCTATGGCATTTAATACCGGTGTGGGTGCCGAAGTGCAGCGGCCGTTAGCGACAGTGGTTATTGGCGGTATTGTATCGTCAACATTATTGACTTTGGTGGTGCTGCCAGCGCTTTATTATTTAGTGCAGCGTTTTAAAGAATAGAGAGTTAGGTCATTGAGCGCAGTTAGAGCCCGCTTTTATGAGCGAGCTTTAACTGCCTCAATCCATGCGAAAGTCGCCCTGGTTTTGGATGACGGTAACGTCAGGTTGTAGGCCTGTGTTACTAAGCGTGTTACATCCTTTGCTCAGAAACAAAAAAGCCCCGCTGTTTCCAGCGAGGCCTTAGAATGCGTGCCGGAGGCGGAATCGAACGCGTCGTGCAACAGCACCGACACGTGTGTCGGTCTGCAGACACAAAAAAGCCCCGCTATTGCTAGCAGGGCTTTCTTAGAATAGTGGTGCCCGGAGGCGGAATCGA
>NZ_DEYI01000082.1:0-15627 GCF_002364475.1 Idiomarina sp. UBA3162 | reverse complement strand
GCCCAACGCAGCATGGCGGCGGCTGTAGGTAGCCTGCAAGCAAGTGATTGCGGGTCTACGGGCACTGTTGCTTTAAGTTGCTCAGCATAGGTTTCCCAGCCCGTACCGACAAACCCAACGGACTCCGTCGTCCGATAGCCATACTCAGAGAGCTGTTCACTAAGGTTCAGGTGTTCAGGCTTAGCGACTTGGGCGGGCGCAAAAGTAACTAATCGCTCGCCATCATTTTTATAAGCACGCCAGTATACCTCGCCCATTCGGGCATCAATAGCGCTAATAATCCAATCCGTTGTCTTATTTTGCGCCCCTTCCAGTGCCATCGCATCTAAGCTGCTGACGCACTGAACAGCGAGATCGGCACCAAAAGCTAAGCCTTGTGCAATCGAGACACCAATACGAACCCCAGTAAAACTACCTGGACCGATGCCAACGATCAGCCCCTCGACATCGGACAACTTGATATCGGCTTCTTCTAACACAGCTTGAACAAAAGGTAACAAACGCTGTGAGTGCTCGCGTGGACTCTCCATTTCGCGGCTAATGACCGTATTATCAACCTGAAGTGCGACCGAGCAGTTCTCCGTCGATGTATCAATGGCTAGCAAGGTTGGTTTCATTATATGTATCCTTTAAAAACAGCATTGCCCGGCTCAGATCACGTGTTCGAGCCATCGGCGGTAAACTTTTAATAAAGCGTGCTCCATACTGGCGCGTGACAAGTCGGTCATCACAGACAATCAATACCCCGGAGTCACGCTGATCGCGTATCAAGCGCCCTGCTCCTTGCTTCAGCGCAATAATGGCCTCGGGCAATTGAATAGTATGAAAAGCATCCACCCCCCGCAACTTAGCGTCCTCTACCCGCGCATTAAGTAACGGGTCGTCGGGTGAGGCAAACGGCAATTTATCGATAATGACACACCTTAACGCCGCGCCACGCACATCGACGCCTTCCCAGAACGACGAAGTGCCTAATAAAACAGCATTACCTGCATCAGTAAACTTCTGCAAAATACTGCGTTTACTGCCCTCACCTTGAACCAGTACAGGCCTATCCAGCTTTTCATCAAGCAAATTGGCGACACGCTTCAACATGCTGTGACTGGTAAATAATAAGAACGTACCGCCTTGGTTGGCCTCAATACATTGTTGCGCCAACTGCGCGAGTCGTTGATCGCGATTAAACTGGTTGGCCGGTGGTAGATAACGCGGCAAACACAGCATCGCTTGGTGCTCGAAGTCAAACGGACTTGCTAGCACCAAAGTTTCGGCATCCCACAGCCCGAGTCGATTAACAAAGTAGTCAAACTTCTCGTTGACTGAGAGCGTTGCCGAAGTAAATACCCAACCTCGATCACTGTGTTTGACCAAGTTACCAAAACGCTTAGCAACGCTCAGTGGCGTTTGGTGCAAAACAATATGACGCACCGTTGTTTCATACCAGAAGCTATAACCTGTCTGATCCGTTTGCATCAACTGTTGCCACAAATCATAGGCTTCCTCAGCGCGTTCAATGAGGCTATCCATTTCTTTATGACGCCCACGCGCTGTTTTGATGACATCGATAAATAAGGTGAGCTTCTCTGCGACACGGCTACACACCTCGGTCATTGAAGAGTCATCACGTTTATCACGCCAGTTTCCACGCGTCGGGTCCGATGGAAATTGTAACCGCCAATCTCGTACTACTTGTGTCAGAATACGCGCCATTTGCGCCGCTTGAGCGAGGTCCTTTAGCTCTGTTAAACACAACCGCTGAACCTCATCAGCGATTTCTATTAATTGCCGTGAAGACAATGAGTCGCCAAAATATTGGCTCGCAATATCAGGCACCTGATGCGCTTCATCAAACACCACCATATCTGACTCGGGTATGATTTCACCGAAACCCGTATCTTTAATTGCTAAGTCCGCAAAAAATAAATGATGATTGACGACCACGACATCAGCTTGTTTAGCTTCATCACGCGCTTTGACTAAGTAGCAGTCGTCGTAATTCGGGCACTCGCGTCCCAAACAATTATCCTTGGTGCTAGTCACTAAGGCAGTCAACTGAGGATCATCCTGCAGTACCACCAACTCACCAATATCACCATCTCGGGTCTGTGTTGACCAACGTTTCACTTTAACCAGCTTGGTTTGTGTCTCGCTATTAAACTGACCGGCTTGTAACTGTGCTTGCTCTAGGCGATGAGTACAGAGGTAATTTGAGCGGCCCTTTAATAGGGCAATGACCTTTTCCGGCGCCAGCGCAGCGCGTAAAGTGGGTAAGTCTCGATGGTAAAGCTGTTCCTGAAGTGCTTTGGTACCCGTGGAAATAATCGCCTTACCTTTGGCTTGAAGTACAGGCGCTAAGTACGCAAAGGTTTTACCGGTACCGGTCTCGGCTTCAACAACCAAGGTACCTTTTTTGCGAATGGATTTTTCAATAGCCTGGGCCATGGTAAGCTGAGCATCGCGCGGCTGAAAGCCCTCTATCGCCTTTGCCAGTTGACCCTCGGGCGTAAAAACAGCTGCCACTTTGCTCATTAAATGCCCACACCTAATTCAAATATCGACTGATTAAAGCGCTATAGTATGACATAGTTGCCAGCTCGCTGTTAATGTTAAATCCCATGCAGCTAGATAGGTTATAACTTACTTTTTGCGTGTCGACATCGCATTACTTAGGTGTCTGTCTTAAGCATAGGTATCGATGTGCCCGTCACCATCACGACGTTCATCATCCTCGCTTTGCTCTTCGTTTGCTTCACCCTCTCTTGATTGCGCACCTTGCTCATGGTGTTCGGCATCGCGATCACTGATACTATTTTCTTGCTCTTCTTCAACAGCAGCAAGTTTTTGGGTTTTCTCCACTTGCTCTACTTTCAGTTGCTCTTCATTGTGACTCACCGGAATACGCGCATCTTTCGGTATCAAAGGAATCATTGCATCAAAGTTGACCATATCGCGTCTCCACACGTCTCTTTGTCATGAGTTTAGACTATTATCGTCCAACTTTTATGCGCCAATAGAGTTGCGTTCAGTGCTTTTTTTATTTATAGTGCTATACAACTTAACAGTTACATCCATTTTTTTAAGGAAGCGAACAAATGAACCTTAGCCAGCACCACCATCATCACCACTTGAAACCACTGGGCTAGCTACGTTTATTATTCAGGCTAGTCCATATTTTGACTAGCCTTTCGCATGACTATACAACCCTTCGAAAGGCAGCTTTCGAAGGGTTTTTTTATTATCAGGAGTAGATCAATGAGTGAACGACTTACTATTGCGATTCAAAAGTCAGGCCGTTTAAGCAAGGAGTCTTTATCTTTGCTTAATGCATGCGGTGTCAAATTCAGCATTAATGAAGCACGCCTTATCGCCCACAGTACCAGCCACCCTATTGATTTACTTAGAGTACGCGACGATGACATTCCAGGCCTAGTTATGGATGGCGTCGTCGACCTCGGTTTAGTGGGTGAAAACGTATTAGAAGAGGTCGCGCTTGAGCGCTCCGCGGTCAATGAAAATGCAGAGTATAAGGCTCTACGTAGCCTTGACTTTGGCGGTTGCCGCCTGTCCATTGCGGTGCCACGCGAAAGCGACTACAACTCTATCGACGATCTGCAAGGTAAGCGTATCGCAAGTACTTACCCGTACCTACTGCAACGCTACCTAAAAAATAACGGCATTAGCGCAAAGAATGTCGTTCTAACCGGGTCAGTCGAAGTCGCGCCACGCGCTGGGCTTGCCGATGCCATTTGTGATTTAGTCTCGACCGGCGCCACATTAGAAGCTAACGGTCTCGTTGAGAAAGAAGTCATCTTTCGTTCACAGGCGCAGTTGATTCAAAACGCCAATCCATTATCCGCTGAAAAGCAGGCTATGATGGACCAGCTACTACCGCGAATTGACGGTGTGCAAATGGCGAAAGAAAGCAAATACATTATGCTGCACGCACCCAAAAACCGCCTGGATGAAGTCAACGCATTACTTCCTGGCGCCGAAACGCCTACCGTACTGCCACTGAGTCACACTGATGAGCAAGTGGCTGTGCACGTCGTGAGTACAGAAAAGCTGTTCTGGGAAACAATGGAAGATTTAAAAGACCTTGGCTGCAGCTCAATACTCGTATTACCAATTGAAAAAATGATGGGATAATCGGTATGTTAACGCGACAAAGCATTGCCATCACACAATGGTCACAGCTTAGCAATTCAGAGCGACAAGCCACGCTTGCTCGCCCTGAACAGAGCCGCTCACGTGAGCTGAAAGAAACCGTGCGCTCAATCATTGAGCGCATGAAAACTGAAGGTGACGCAGCGTTACTTGACTACACCCGTCAATTTGATTGTGCAGACATCTCGCAATTGGTGTTAAACGGTGAACAGAAGCAAGCGTTACTGGCACATGTTTCCGAGCGAGCTAAAGCGGCGATTGATAAAGCTTATGACAATATTCGTGCCTTTCACCTCGCGCAAACACCTGAAGATATTACGCTGAACACCTCACCAGGTGTGCGCTGCACACTAAAATACACGGCCCTTGAGTCGGTCGGTCTTTATATCCCCGGGGGGTCGGCGACCTTACCTTCTACCGCACTCATGTTAGGCGTACCCGCACAGATTGCAGGCTGCAAAACCCGTGTACTCGTGACGCCTCCTAATAAACAAGGTCAGATGTCACCGGAAGTCGTCTACGCTGCAGAAAAATGTGGTATCGATACCTTAGTTATGTGTGGCGGTGCGCAGGCCATCGCAGCGTTGGCGTACGGAACCGAGTCCGTACCTAAAGTTGATAAAGTATTTGGCCCGGGCAATGCGTTTGTGACAGAAGCAAAGCAACAATTAAGTCAAAACGATAGCGGCATTAGCATTGATATGCCGGCCGGTCCTTCAGAGCTGTTAGTGCTCGCTGATGACACCGCCAATGCGCGTTTTGTCGCCGCTGATTTATTATCTCAAGCAGAGCATGGTCCAGACTCACAGGTTATTCTAGTCACACCATCAGCTGCGCTTGCCCAAGCGGTGCAAGCTGAGCTTGTTGCGCAATGTAATGCATTACCTCGCGTCGACATCGCGCGGCAAGCACTTGCTTCAAGCCGGTTAATTGTCACTAAAAACTTAGCCGAGGCGGTTGCCGTTACACAAAGTTACGCACCCGAGCACCTTGCTATACAAACCGATGCGGCAGCAGCATTGAGTGAGCAACTAACTACAGCAGGATCGATTTTTGTCGGTCACTATACCCCTGAATCGGGTGGCGACTATGCAACTGGTACAAACCACGTCTTACCGACCTATGGCTACGCTAAAAACTACAGCAGTTTAGGGCTATTAGACTTTTATCGCCGCTACACGTTGCAAGAAGTGACTCGCGATGGTTTAGCTGATCTCGCTGACAGCATTACCACGCTCGCCGAAATCGAAGGCTTAGATGCGCATAAACGCGCCGTGACCATTCGCTTAGAGGCGCAGGAGGACAACGTATGAGCTTAGCCGAACAGTTACAGCGCCCACACTTGAAAACTTTGGTGCCCTACGCATCAGCGCGACGCTCGATGAGTGGCGGTTCAGTATGGCTAAACGCCAACGAGTCACCCTACGCATACGATTACGCGCTGGATTGCTCACAGTTGAACCGGTACCCAGCGTTTCAGTCGCAGCGCCTCAATCAAGCTTACGCGGACTACGCTAATGTTCGCCTTGAACAGGTATTAAGTTGCCGCGGGTCTGACGAAGCAATCGAACTGCTTATCAAAGCGTTTTGCGAACCTAAACAAGACCGTGTGCTTATCTGCCCACCGACCTACGGTATGTATGCAATTTCTGCGCAGACGCATGGAGCTGACGTGGTCTCGGTACCCTTAACTTCGTCTTATCAACTCGATTTAGACGCTATCAAGGCGCGTAGCGCAGACGCTCGTCTCATTTTCTTGTGTTCTCCTTCCAACCCTGTCGGTAATCGGCTTGCACAAGAAGATATCGAGGCAGTGCTTAAGTTCGCGACGACCAGTCTCGTGGTCGTTGATGAGGCTTACATCGAGTTTTGTGCCGAGGCGAGTGTCGTCGATTGGTTAGCGAAATATCCTAACTTGGTGGTGTTGCGTACTTTATCAAAAGCGTTTGCGCTCGCCGGCGCACGCTGTGGTTTTGCGCTCGCCAACGAAGACGTCATTACCGTATTGCAGAAAGTACTGGCGCCTTATCCGCTGCCAGACTTGACCATTCAAATTGCTAGCCAGGCGTTATCGCCTGTGGGCATCGAACGCGTTCAAGCCGACGTAACACGCACCGTCAAACAGCGCCAGCGCATCGGCGATGAATTAGCGGAACTACCAATGGCGTTGGTTGCCGAGAGTGAAACGAACTTTTTACTGTATCGTGTTGCCGATGCCGATAGCCTCATGCAGACCATGCAGCAGAACGGTATATTAATACGTAATCAATCAGCCCAGGTTGGACTCGACAACACAGTACGCATCAGCGTCGGTAATGAACGAGAAAACACACTTGTTATTGATGCACTGAAATGCTTTTTTGGAGATACTCAATGAATCAGCAACGTTGGCTATTTATCGATCGTGACGGCACACTGGTGCTCGAACCGCCTGTCGACAAACAATTAGACAGCGTCAGTAAGCTCGAATTTGAGCCGAATGTGATCCCTGCCCTGCTTAAGTTACAGCAGGCGGGTTATCGCCTCGTCATGGTGTCCAACCAAGACGGGCTGGGGACAGACAGTTTTCCACAAGCCGACTTCGACGCGCCCCATGACTTAATGATGGCTGTCTTTGCAAGTCAAGGCGTGCGCTTCGACGACGTACTGATTTGCCCACATTTTGAGGAAGACAACTGTAGTTGCCGGAAGCCAAAACTCGGCTTGGTGCAGGATTACCTACAAAAAGGCCTTATCGACTTCACCGATAGTTATGTGATTGGCGATCGCGAAACGGACATTAAACTTGCAGAGAGTATGGGTATACGCGGTATTCGATATGACCGTGCCAACCTAGATTGGAACGCTATCGTGCGCGACCTGACCCAACGCTCACGTTCTGCTAAGGTGATCCGTACCACCCATGAGACCGATATTCGTATTGCAGTTGACCTCGATAATGCAACACCGCGCTCATTTTCGACGGGTATTGGCTTCTTTGATCACATGCTAGAGCAAATTGCCACACACGCTGGCATCAGCTTAACCGTCAATGTGACAGGTGATTTACACATTGACGACCACCACACCATTGAAGATACGGCGCTGGCACTAGGTCAGGCACTACGCCAAGCCTTAGGTGACAAACGCGGTATTGGCCGTTTTGGTTTTGCATTGCCGATGGATGAGTGTCGTGCTGAGTGTCTTATCGATCTTTCAGGTCGACCTTACCTCAAGTGGCAGGCGGATTTCACGCGCGACAAAGTGGGCGAATTATCAACCGAAATGGTTGAGCACTTCTTCCGCTCGCTCACCGATGCAATGGCGATTAGCTTGCACTTGTCAACGACTGAGGGCAACACGCACCACCAGGTTGAAAGCTTGTTTAAAGTCTTTGGTCGCGCGCTGCGTCAAGCGGTAGCAAAAACGGGCGACCAACAGTTACCTTCAAGTAAAGGAATGCTCGCGTGAAAATTGTAATTGTCGATACCGAGTGTGCGAATCTCACCTCGGTAAAGTTTGCCATTGAGCGCTTAGGCTATCAGCCTGTAATTACTGACGATGAGGCGATCATCGGCGCCGCTGATCGCGTCATCTTGCCGGGTGTGGGAACAGCAGCTGCAGCGATGCGCAATCTGCAACGTAAACAGTTAATTGAACCTATTAAAGCGCTCACCCAACCTACATTGGGTATTTGTCTTGGTATGCAGCTGATGACAGCACACTCTGAGGAAGGTGACGTGGAGTGCTTAGGCTTAATCCCTGCGCAAACTAAACGTATGCAGGTCGGTGATAGACCTTTGCCGCATATGGGCTGGAATAACGTCTGTGCAACCAACACCAATCCGTTGCTCGATAATGACACCGAGCCTTATTGTTATTTTGTTCACAGTTACGCCGTTGCAAAAGATGACTACACCATCGCCACCTGTGATTACGGTGATACGTTCGCGGCCATGATCCGCAAAGATAATTTTATCGGTGCTCAATTTCATCCTGAGCGCTCAGGTGCGGTCGGTCGTGCCATGCTTAAACGTTTCTTGGAGAACGCGTTATGATGATTCCTGCATTAGACTTGATTGAAGGCCGGGTTGTGCGCCTCTATCAAGGTGACTTTAGTCAACAAACAACGTTCGACATTGATGCTGTTGAGCAAGCGCAAAGCTACCAAGCCGCGGGGGCACAATGGCTGCACTTGGTCGATTTAGATGGTGCGAAGAATCCGCAAAATCGCCAACTCGAAACACTGCGCACAATTTGCGCGGCGACCAATTTAAACTGTCAGGCCGGCGGTGGTATTCGTAGCACTGAGGATATCGAAGAAATTCTTGCCTGTGGTATTAAACGAGTCGTCATTGGCTCAAAAGCCGTTACCGATCCGGAACAGGTCGAGACTTGGTTTAAACAATTTGGCGCTGAAAAAATCGTGCTCGCACTTGATGTCAACATTGACGCGGATGGCATTGCGCGTGTTGCGACTCATGGTTGGCAGTCATCCAGTGACGTGACGTTAGACGACATACTCAAACGTTTCTCCGCATTGGGTTGCGCCCATGTATTGTGTACCGACATCAGCCGTGACGGCACTATGCAAGGTAGTAATGTGGGACTATACGAAGCTTATAAAAAGCGTTTCCCAGCCATTCAATGGCAGGCGTCGGGCGGTGTTAATAGTCTTGAAGATATACAACGCTTGAAAGCAGCGAACTGTGACCACGTTATCTTAGGTAAGTCATTACTGACCGGTGCATTTAGTTTAGAGGAGGCGATCCAATGCTGGCAAAACGCATCATCCCCTGCTTAGATGTTCGTGACGGTCAAGTCGTCAAGGGCGTTCAATTTCGTAATCACGAACTGATCGGCGACATCTTGCCCCTAGCAAAACGCTATGCGGAAATAGGCGCTGATGAATTGGTTTTCTACGATATTACGGCATCCTCTGATGGCCGCACGGTAGACAAGAGTTGGGTTGAACGCGTCGCGCGCGAAATCGATATTCCATTTACCGTCGCAGGTGGTATTCGTACGCTGGCTCATGGTCGTGAGCTCCTTTCCATGGGCGCCGATAAGTTATCAATTAACTCGCCTGCGCTGATGAATCCTGAGCTGATCAATGAGATGGTGGATGAGTTCGGTCAGCAATGTGTCGTCATCGGTATTGATAGCTATTTTAATGCAGACAGCGGTGAATACGAGGTGCATCAGTTTACCGGTGACGAGAGCAAATCACGTCGCTCGCAGTGGCAGACCAAAGATTGGGTCAACGAGGTCATCGCGCGAGGTGCCGGTGAGATCGTTCTCAACTGTATGAATCAAGATGGTGTAAGAAAAGGCTATGATGTCGAACAACTGGCATCAATACGCCGTCACTGTTCAGTGCCGCTGATCGCGTCTGGTGGTGCAGGTGCCATTAACCATTTTACCAATGTATTTAAACAAGCCGATGTTGATGGTGCCTTAGCCGCTTCGGTGTTTCATAAGAATATCATCGCCATGGCGGAGCTGAAGCAACAACTGATTGACGAAGGCATCGCTATTCGTCCAATCGAACAAGGAGTTTTGTAACATGCTAATTACTGAAAGCACGGTAGACCAACTTGCTTGGGAGAAAATGAATCAGCTTGTTCCCTGTATTGTACAGCATGTCCTAACCGGCGAAGTACTTATGCAAGGTTACATGAACCGCGATGCATTGCTACAAACTTTGCAAACCAAAGCAGTGACTTTTTACAGCCGCAGCAAACAGCGGCTTTGGCAAAAAGGTGAGCAGTCGGGTCATGTTTTACAGTTCACTGGCGCTTACCGCGACTGTGACAATGATTCGATTCTTGTCCAAGCAATACCGCAAGGACCGACTTGCCACTTAGGTACGCGCTCATGTTTTGCCGAAGCGCCTGCACCCTTTTTAGTGCAGTTAAACAACATCATTAAAGCGCGTCGCAGCGCCTCACCTGACGAAAGCTACACCGCAAAACTATTAAGCCAACCCATTAAGCGTATCGCTCAGAAGGTGGGTGAGGAAGGTGTTGAGGTTGCGCTTGCCGCCACTGTGCAGGATAAAGATGAGTTACTTAATGAAAGTGCCGATTTACTTTATCACCTACTGGTGACTTTAGAAGCGAGTGATTTGAGCCTCGAACAAGTGCTTGAGGTACTACACCAACGCCACCGTTAAGTGGCGTTGTTCACTGTTTGCTCGAACTGCTTGCGCTCGTAATGCTTAGATACGAAGCGCAAGCGGATGGTGAGCATCACCGCGGCGACTGTTAAGCCACTAATAAAGCCAATCCAAAAGCCCGCGGCTCCCATGCGAGGCACCCACCAGTCAGTGCGTCCAAGAATGTAGCCGACTGTTAAGCCGAATGGCCAATACGAGATAAACGCCATGATCATCGGCCATTTGGTGTCTTTGTATCCCCGTAAGGTTCCCATAGCAACGGCTTGAAACGTATCCGACATCGTAAAAATCGCCGCCAATCCCATCAGCGTTGCGGCAAGATTAATAATCGCGGTATCAGGCGTATACAAGCTTGCCAGCCAAGCACCACCTAAATACATGATGATACCGTTAACCGCGGCGAATACCATGCCGAATACCATCGCAATTTTAAAACTCAGCATGGCATTTTTGGGCTCACCAGCGCCTAAAGCAAAACCCACTCGAAGTGTCACGGCCATCGAAATGCTCAATGGCACCATATATACCAACGAGCTGATGTTCAATGCAATTTGGTGAGCAGATACCACTGTTGGACCTAGTGGTGCAATCAATAACGCCACTGCGGCAAATAGGCTGACTTCAAAAAACAGTGACATCGCTATCGGAAAGCCTATTTTTATAATATACGCCACGTCATCGAACTTAGGTGGATACCAGCGTCTGAGTAGGTGAAGCTTCTTATAACGACGACTGGTGAATACATAGATCGCCATCGAAATAGCCATGCCCCAAAACACCAAAGCCGATGCTAAACCACACCCTGCACCACCGAGTTCGGGCGCGCCAAAGTGACCGTAAATAAAGATATAGTTTGCCGGAATATTAATGAGTAACCCAATAAAGCCAATCACTAAGGATGGCATAGTATTGGATAATCCCTCACAGAAGTTTCTTAAAATCACATAAATAACAAAACCGGGTACACCCCACGCAATGTAATTAACGTAATCTAGCGTCACTTGCCGGAAGCGATCCTCCACCTCCATCCAGTCAAGAATGTAGGGCGAAAACTGCAAGACCACCAAAGCTAACACGCCAAAAATAGCACACGCATACAACCCTTGCTGTAGCATGTTCGCCATGCGGCGATACTTCTTTGAGCCGTCAAAGTGCGAAACGATAGGCGCCAACGCGAGTGCAATACCAAACATCAACAAAGTGACCGGTACAAAAATACTGCCACCCACCGAAACGGCTGCCAAATCCACCGCATCTTTACGCCCTGCCATCACTGTATCGACTACGCTCATGAGCATCTGCGTCAGTTGCGCGACTAATATAGGGCCGGTCAGTTTAGCGAGCTTTCTAATTTCGTGCGTGTGTTTGGCCATGACTTACAACATCCTAAATAAAGTCAAGAATAAGTGGGTTAACCTCAGCCGGATGCGTAAGAGGTCCCATGTGTCCAGCTAGGACGGGTTTTACAGTCACTGATGTCAGCGCCGTGGATAATGCTTTAACCACCGCTCGCGCACTGCGACGTGTGTATTCACCTTGTAAAATCAATACAGGCGCTTCAACCTGCTGATAATCTTTAAGCGTTAGTTCATCATTTAATAGTGCGTCGAAATCCAGCGCAACTTTTGCCGCTTGCGCAACCATACCTTGTTGAACACGCTCTGGCAGAGCATCGAAATAACCGGGTTGGTTCCAGTAATCAATAAAGGTGCGCGTGCATTCTACCTCATCTTTCCCGTGCATCGCATCACTCACCTGCCGAATTTCTTGCATGCCAGGAGAATCTTCCTCCAACACATGAAAACTGACTGGCTCATACACAACCACGCGCTCAATATTAAAATGTTTTTGTTGCGCCATTTTTAGCGCAACCGCCCCACCGTAAGAATGACCAATCAAAATTAGCGACTGATTACCCAAGGTTGGCTTGAGTGCTCTTTCGATGCGCGTAATTTCTTGCTGCAAGCGAAAATGCGGCGCAGACTCTACGTCAGGCGCACGTCCGTAGCCCAATAAATCGATCCCTACAACGTTATAGTCATTGCTTAACGTTTGTTGCAGTATTTTCCATTGCGCGTTAGAACTTTGCGAACTGTGAAGCAATACACAGGTGCCTTTGACTTCGCCCTGCGAGGGCAGATAAGAAATTCCGGGTGCTAACTCCTGCACGTCAATGTCTCCTATAGCTGGCCAACAAAGATGCCGATTAAAATGCCCGCTTGCAGTAACAACACGCTGAATGTGCCGAGGACACCGACCGTACGAGGCCAGGACACACCTGCGTTAGAGGATAGACCCGCAGCGTGAGCAATACGGGCGATGGTCAACGCACCACCTAAGCTATAGATCCATGCACTGCCAACCCCACTAAACTCGATAAGAGCAAGCATCAACAACATCAACGGAACGTATTCTATAAAGTTACCGTGCGCGCGCACAGCGCGTTGTAATTCTTCAACTTTATTGGTCCCAATACCTACACGATGACGCCAACGGAGCTGAATAATGCGAACCGAAAGTACAACGTAGATCAATGCCAGAATGCCTGCAAATAAACTCGTTATGGTGAGGGTGGCCATGATGTTCTCCGATAAAGTGGTAACACATAAAATTAAAAAGGCTCACCAGTGGGGTGAGCCTCTATCAAAACCTTTCAGTGCAACTCTTTACTTAAGCAGTGCACCGAGTTCCTTACTTACAGCTTCGACTGGCTGAGTTCCATCAATACGATGATACTCGGTGTCCGTTTCTTTTGCGAGTGATTGATAATATTCAACCAAAGGCTCTGTTTGTTCATGGTAGACCGCTAAGCGTTTGCGTACGGTCTGCTCTTGGTCGTCTGGACGAATAACCAGCTCTTCACCGGTCTCATCGTCTTTGCCCTCTTCTTTAGGTGGGTTGTGTTTAATATGATAAACACGACCTGAACCTGGGTGTACACGACGTCCACTCATACGCTCAACAATCACGTCGTCAGGTACCGCAAACTCAAGTACGTAGTCAACTTCGATACCGTTTTCACGCATGGCGTCAGCTTGTGGAATCGTGCGCGGGAAGCCGTCGAGCAAGAAACCGTTTTGGCAGTCCGGTTCGGCGATACGTTCTTTGACTAGTTCGATGATGATTTCATCAGAAACCAGTTGTCCTGCATCCATCACTTGCTTTGCTTTCTTACCAAGCTCTGAACCGGACTTGATTGCGGCTCGTAGCATATCACCCGTTGAAATCTGTGGGATACCAAAGGTATTCATCAAAAATTGAGCTTGAGTGCCCTTTCCCGCACCCGGAGCGCCGAGCAAAATAATGCGCATAAACAGCCTCGTTTATATTTGTATTCAAGTGTCTGAGGGGAACTTTACCCCGATGAGGGCGTTTTTACAAGAAAAGAGGCGCACAGCAAGCGTTTGTTGCTGTGCGCTATAGCGTGATTATGCGTTAAGCATTAACTTATTAAGACGAGTCACGAAAGACGCTGGATCCTTAAGGTTTCCGCGCTCTGCGAGCGTAGCTTGATCAAGCAGTACTTGAGCCCACTCGGCAAATTCCTCATCGTTCTTGCCTTGCATTTTTACGACTAAAGGATGATCCGGGTTAACCTCAAAAATGTATTTTGTTTCAGGTACTTTCTGACCCGCAGCTTCCATCAGCTTAGCCATCTGCGTGCTCATATCATTGTCATCGGTAATGATACACGCAGGCGAATTAGTCAAACGGTGCGTTACACGCACTTTTTTAACGCGCTCACCGAGTGCTTTTTCAAAGCGTTCTAACTGTTCTTTAAACGCTTCTTCTGACTTTTCTTGCTCGGCCTTGTCATTTTCATCATCTAAGTCGCCTAAGTCTAAATCGCCGCGCGTTACCGACTGCAACGACTTCTCTTTAAACTCAGTTAAATGGCTCATCAACCACTCGTCAATGCGTTCAGAGAGCAATAGTACTTCGATGCCTTTCTTACGGAAGATCTCAAGGGCAGGATTATTCTTCGCAGCCTCAAAACTGTCGGCGACGATATAGAAAATCTTGTCTTGGCCTTCTTTCATGCGTTCAACGTAATCATCTAAACTGACATTTTGAGTTTGCTCATCGGTATGTGTCGACGCAAAACGCAACAGCTCAGCGATGCGTTCCCGATTACCACTGTCTTCCGCAGGACCCTCTTTTAACACATTACCAAAAGTATCCCAGAAGCCTTGATATTGCTCGGCGTCGTCTTTTGCCAATTTCTTGAGCATCTGCAACACTTTCTTAGTACTACCATTACGCATTGAGCGAGTAATCTTGTTATCTTGCAAGATTTCACGGGATACGTTCAATGGGAGGTCATTAGTATCAATAAGACCTTTAACAAAGCGTAAGTAGGTCGGCATTAATTGCTCAGCGTCATCCATAATAAAGACACGTTGAACATACAGTTTTAAGCCACTTTGGCGCTCACGGTTCCATAAATCGAACGGCGCTTTTTTAGGGATATACAATAAGCTTGTGTACTCAGTTTTACCTTCTACTTTATTGTGCGCCCAGTTTAGCGGCTCTTCCCAATCATGGCTTACATGCTTGTAAAACTCTTTGTATTCTTCATCAGAAACCTCTGACTTATCACGTGTCCATAAAGCGGTTGCACGGTTAATGCTTTCCCATTCACCTGGAACTGCTGGGATTTTTTCGCCGTCTTCGCCTTCAGACTCAGGCACTTCTGCTTTATACATTTGTACAGGCGTAGAAATATGATCTGAGTATTTAGTAACGATGCTACGTAAACGGTATTCATCCGCGTATTCTTTTTCTTCTTCACGCAGGTGTAAAATGATATCCGTACCACGGCCTTCTTTTTCAATTTCTTGTAACGTGTACTCACCTTCACCTTGTGATTGCCACTCGTACGCTTGTGTTTCACCCGCTTTACGCGTGCGCACTGTCACTTCATCAGCCACAATAAATGCCGAGTAAAAACCAACACCAAATTGACCAATTAATTGCGAGTCTTTACTTTGGTCACCGGTTAAGTTTTTGAAAAACTCAGCAGTACCCGACTTAGCAATAGTTCCTAAAGAGCTAATCACTTCTTCACGCGTCATACCAATACCATTGTCAGAAATGGTAATTGTGTTCGCTTCTTTATCTGCGCTAATACGTACACGTAAATCGGCATCACCTTGGTAAAGGTCGCCATCAGAAAGCGCTAAAAAGCGTAGCTTATCGGCGGCATCTGATGCATTTGATACAAGTTCACGTAAAAATATTTCTTTATTCGAATATAACGAATGAATCATTAAGTTTAATAGTTGTTTTACTTCTGTTTGAAAGCC
>NZ_DEYI01000108.1:1040-38065 GCF_002364475.1 Idiomarina sp. UBA3162 | reverse complement strand
GTACGGTACTTAGTAATTTCAAAATGATTTTTGGAATCAATCGCCTGTTGTAATCCCTGCAATTGATTTAGAACGGTTTATACCTTGCATCGCTTGCTTGGTTAAATTGCTAACTTGCGGCTGCCAAGTAGCTGCTAAATTATCGGCTTGTTTGACTTCAGTTTCACTTAACTTGCTTTCCAATTCAGATTTAATCTCTTCGAGGCGCTTATTTTTAGGAATTAATTTTTGAAGTTTTAGGGAAACTAGATAAGCGTCCCGATTACTTTGAAATTCACTGTCTGGTGCTAAGTATAGGGATAGTAAATTAGATAACGATTGTACGTGACCTTGATTGCCAGCTTTCTCAGCCCATTCAATTGCCTTAGCAATATTACCTTTTTGATAGTGAGCTGATGCAATATCATTCTGTGCCAGATTATATCCAGCTTCAGCAGCAATAAGTTTATGTTGAAAAGATTTATCTTTACTTAAAGTTAAACCTTGAATTTCACCAAACTGCCCTGCGTAGTAGCAACCTACTTTATAGTGACCAAGAGGATCATCATTATTAGCAGCCTTTAAAAAAAGCTCAAAAGCTTTGGTAGGAGATTTGGCGACACCAATACCATTATTGTAGAGCATACCTAAATGGTAAGTTGCTTCAGCGTTTCCTGCATTGGATTTTTTAATTAAAGCGTCATATAGCTCATCGGAGTGGGTGAAAAAAGGGATGGCTAGGACAAATATCGAAATAAAGGTTTTAAGTTTTAGCATATGATAACTTCCTGTAATTGTTTATCGTCCTACAAGTATGTTTCTTAAACTAACTTGGAGAATTAGGTAAGTCAAACTTCACTCAAACAAGAAGTCACGCTAACTAATTCGATTTCTTTTGTGTTTTACTGTTTTTGTATTTTCCATAATAAATAATCTTCTCTATAGTCTCCGGCCCTTTAGCCAGTCCTAGTCGCATTGCAGGTGTTTCACCTTTATCATTTTTATTAACGTAGTTGTAATAGACACGATAAATATCAGCCATTTTAGTTAGCATGGCTGGGTTATATGGTGCGTAGCCGTGCCATGTTCGTGAACGATTCGTTGCAGAAGAATGAGGGCGTTCCAAAAGGTTAACGCTTCTTCTCACGTGCATAAAAAATCTATCGACAGCGTGTAGGCTAGCTTTTCTATACAAGTTAGCTTGGTGCTTTTCATCGTATCTGGATATGTTTGTTATTGCCGCTACCAATTTTGCTGGCTCTGGCAGTGTTGCAACAGGATATTCCAACCACTTTTCCGGGGAGTGCTTAATTACTTGGAGTTTATCTAGTCGCTCTAGAATCATCTCATTAACGACTTCTCTAAAATCTTTATTTGATAAATCCTGTCTTGGTATACCGGTACGTTTCTTTATGACCCGATTTGTTTCACTTACAGCCTTTCGCTTTTCATCGACACTCAAATTTTTAGAAGCCCTAACTAAAAAGCCATCGCTAAGACCTTTCAATATATCGTCTTTAAAAATGCTTAAATAGGCAGTTTTCATCCCTGTATCTTGATCCATGTAAAAGCGAGTTTTTCCTGCGTATTCGGTAAGCCTCTTAACGAGAAGGAAATGCGCCATCATTGTATATTCATTGTGAACCAACACACCTTTTGACGGTTATTTTACATCGCCATCAATATGTTCAGAGCTTGTTAAGTCAGATGAACACAACTCTTGTTCAATTTTTTGTGCAACTTGTTCTTGAAGGTTACTTGATTGCGACTCAGACAGTTTAGATTTTTGTTTCGTAGCCAAAGCAAATTCATGTTCAAGCCATATCCTAGCGGTATATCGATGATGCTTGGGTTTTTCATGATCGTTATAAGTATCAGCCAGCAGCTCAATTTCTGATTGGGTTAATCGTTCTTCGAAATTGAAATTGAACGCGAAAATGTAACTAGTCTTTAGACAAGCTGTACTGATTCCATAAAGCTCAGTGTTACGTTTATCTTCTCGCTCTGCTACAAATTTCAAGCATTGGTTATGAATAAAATCTATCTTGTCGTAGAGCGTTTGGGGAGAAATATCTAAATGTTTAATGATCCTTCTTAGCGGTGTGTGCATCAATATCAGATTGAACAACCTGATATTGATCTCTGGTCTCTTTTGCTTTCTGGTCTGCTTACCAATAGTTAAGGTTTTTCCACAATGATTGCACTCATACCTAGGTGTTCCAGCACCTGTATAACCACGTTTTTTAACACTAGGCTCAAAGAATTCAACGGTATAGGTAGGACATTCAGGGTTAGTACACTTGGGTTTCTCTACTTCCAGATATCGACTTAACCGCTCATATTCCTCGATAACAGCTTGATTGCTCTTAAGCATATAGGTGGCTTGAACTATCTCTCCATTGGCTATTCTGTTCTTACAAGCTTTGCATACAAGCGCGGCTTCATTTTTGCCTGAGCCTGATGTTCAGTACAGAGGGTGGTGTTTAGTTACTTGACGTTCTGGTGCATTGCCGTTAAAGCTTTCGTCAGATAATGCTCGATGTGTAGTATCCTCTGGAAATATCCCAAAATTCTCGCATTTAGTAAACTTACAAAAGTTTACTTGCAATCCTTCTGGCTAGATTTCTTTCTCACAAAAAAAAGCACCATAATTAAGTTAACTCACTCAATTATAGTGCATTTTCATCAAATACTAAGTCACTAGCACCACATTAACTGCACGGCTTGCCGAATGGGCAGCCTTTTTTATTGTCCGATCCTAGCCGTTGACCTTAGCTAGAACATTTTGTCATCTCAGCTTTCGCTGATTTGGTCGCGAATGCAATTGAAGCCATTCGCTCAGACTTACTAAATGGCTTGCGTGAGTCTGCTTGCGCGATAGGCAATGCAGTGAACTCTGAATCGCGTACTTGAGCCGTTGCTTTCGTCATGCCTGAAAACGCTTTGCCACCTGAAATCTTTGAAGGTAGCACGGGTTGAGCGACTTCTTTACTCTGCTGGTTATTCTCACGCTCTTGTTTACGGCGCTGACCTGCAGCACGCATATGGCGTGGTGAGCGACGTGAACGATTACGTTCTTTAGATGAATTCTCAGTAGCTGGTGAGGCCGCTGGAGCAGAGGCTTGTTCTGTCGCCTGAGTAGGTGACTGTTCTTGCTCAGCGTCTCTGCCCAACTGTTCTTCAGGTTTAACTTCAGTCGTTTCATCAACTAGCGGTTGCTCAGCTTGTGTCGTCGTGTCTTCGGCTTGAGCAGGTTCAGCACGTTCTTCTGCCTGAATTGCTGCTTCAGACTTCACTGATACTTTCTCTTCAGCGGCATCAACAGCTTCCGCATCAGACGATTCAACGACGTCACTTGCAGCCTTTGATTCCGTCGTTGATGGTTCTGTGGCGGCCTGAGTATCAACGGCTTCCTGTTTAACCAGTTCAGCAGCTGCTTGCATACGTGGATCCATCACCTTTTTCTTAATGACGTCATCTGCCGAAGCTTTATCGACCTGAGCGTTTGTTTCCACTACTGACTCATCTTGCTTTGGCTGGTCAGTTTTTTGAACTTGTTGCTTCGGTTGAACTGCCTTTTCTTGCGCTTTGTCGGGCTGCTTTGCTCGATCCTGCTTATCCGAGCTTTCAGGCTGATTTGCTTGGTTATTTTTAACACGTACAGAGCGCTCTAATTTACGTGGTTCACGACGCTTCTTAGGTTGTGAATCACGTTTTTCTTGCTGCTCATTTTTTGGCTTATCAGCTGTTTGTTGCTCAATTTGTTTATTGACGGTATCAGCCTGTTTACCGTTAGCCTGATTTTGGTTCTGGTTTTGGTTACGGTTTCTATTGCGACCGCGGCGATTACGACGGTTAGCATTCGGACGACCTTCCGTATTACTGCGCTCCGAAGCTGACTTAGCATTGTCATTTGACTTACTGTCAGTTTCGGCATTTGATTTTTCAGCGTCACGTTTATTGGCCGAACGATTATTGTTGCGACGACCATTATTACGGTTGTTACGACGTTGGTTGTTACGACCGCGGCGCTGGTTATTATTAGAACGCTGCTGATTTTCCTGTGGTTTGTCTTCAGCTTCATCAGTGCCTAATAACTTACTCAACCAAAGGCTGATGCGCTTCAGAATTGAAGGTGCCTCGGCTTTTACTTGTGGTTGAGGGTGGGGCGTCGGCGCAGGTGGCGCTGTTGGTGCCTGAAGGCCTTTAAGCGCAGGTTCCTCAAGTTGCTGACGTTCTTTAGTTAAGGTAATTGCAACGCTTTCTTCTTGCTGCTCTGGTTTTTGCACCTGGTTAAAGCTTGCAGCCTCTGGTATCTCGTCATCACGAATGCGAATAACATCAAAGTGAGGCGTATCCATGTGATGATTCGGGATTATAACTGCTTTAACGTTGTGGCGTTCTTCGATCTTAATAACAGAAGCGCGTTTCTCGTTTAACAAGAAAGTGGCAACCGAGACAGGCACCTGAGCTTGTACTTGAACAGTGTTGTCTTTTATTGCTTCTTCCTCAATTAGACGCAGAATCGACAGAGCAAGCGACTCACTTGAACGAATCGTGCCCTGACCGCTACACCGAGGACATACCGCATTCGCCGACTCGCCTAGTGACGGACGCAAACGCTGACGCGACATTTCGAGTAAGCCAAAGCGTGAAATACGGGCGACTTGAATACGTGCGCGATCATGCGCAAGGCTGTCACGTAAGCGGTTTTCAACTTCACGTTGATGACGAGTGGGTGTCATATCGATAAAGTCGATAACCACCAAGCCGCCGACATCGCGCAGACGCAGCTGACGCGCAATCTCTTCAGCCGCTTCAAGGTTTGTCTGAAACGCGGTTTCCTCTATATCGCCGCCTTTTGTGGCGCGTGCGGAGTTAATATCAATTGAGGTAAGGGCTTCAGTTGGATCGATAACAATCGAACCGCCTGACGGTAAGCGGACTTCGCGTTGAAAAGCCGACTCGATTTGGCTTTCAATCTGGTAATGACTGAATAAAGGCACGTCGCCTTCATACAGCTTAACGCGGCTCACAAAGTCGGGACGAATAAGCTGAATGTGGTCACGAACCTGTTCAAACACTTTTTTACTGTCGATCAGCACCTCACCGATGTCGCGGCGCAAGTAATCGCGCAACGCTCTAAAGATAACGTTACTCTCTTGATGAATTAAGAACGGAGCAGCGCGCTTCTCGGCAGCTTCCGTGATTGCTGTCCAGTGGTGAATAAGGACGTTTAAATCCCATTCAAGCTCTTCTTTTGACTTGCCAACACCAGCAGTACGAACAATCAACCCCATCTCTTTAGGCACGTTGATTTCGCTCAATGCGTCTTTCAGTGCAGAACGTTCTTCACCTTCAATGCGACGCGAGATACCACCGGCGCGCGGATTATTCGGCATGAGTACCAAATAACTACCTGCTAAAGAAATAAAGGTTGTTAGGGCCGCGCCTTTTTGACCTCGTTCTTCTTTATCGATTTGAACGATAACCTCTTGGCCTTCGCGTACAACATCTTTAATGTTTGGGCGACCATTAAAAGTGTAGCCATCAGGGAAGTAGGTTTTTGCGATTTCTTTGAGGGGTAAAAAACCGTGGCGGTCAGCGCCGTAGTCGACGAAAGCGGCCTCTAAACTCGGCTCGATGCGGGTAATTTTACCCTTGTAAATATTCGCTTTCTTCTGTTCATGACCTGGGCTTTCGATGTCTAAATCGTACAAGCGCTGGCCATCAACCAGCGCTACACGCAACTCTTCTAGCTGCGTGGCATTGATTAACATTCTCTTCATTTTAGTGACTCAATATCATTGTGCCACTGGTAAGCGTATAGCGGTAGCAGACGTGCTTTACTTCTTTAACTGATTGTACTTGGGGTTCGTCAGGAACCTTGCATGGCCACCCGTTATATTCATTTTTCACAGAATTTAACGTGCGCCTCAAACTATTCTTTATCTGATTGACTGTCTGTCTTCAAATCCGCTCCTCGAAACAAACGGTTATCGAGGGCTACGCTACCCAGTAGCGTTAATTACGAACGTAGCTCGCTGACAAAAATATCTCCAACCTAACCCTGTGCATTCGAAATCTCGGTTAACCGTATCTCGACGTAGGGGAGGAGCATGGTTTGTCGCCAACCACACGATTTATGTCGTCTCAAACCATCCACTGAGTGTGCGCCTTACCTAGGCTGCTGACAACGACTCAGCGTGGCATAAAATTTGACACTTCATTAAATCACAAATGATGCATGCAAGACAAGCACGTTTTTTTGTGCACACGCGCGCAAAGTTGATGTTAAAATAGCGGCATGGACACAGAATTTAATCAAGTGCAGTGGCACGACGTTGCTAGCGACGAAGCAGGGCAGCGTATCGACAATTTTTTAATCGCGCGACTCAGGGGGGTTCCTAAGTCGCTGGTGTATCGTATTTTGCGAAAGGGTGAAGTGCGCGTTAATAAAAAACGCACAAAGCCAGATTACAAAATCAAAGCAGGGGACGCTATCCGAATCCCGCCCGTAAAGGTTTCAGCCAAACCAGAACTGCCATCACCGAAATTAGCAAAGGTAGCTGAACTTGAGCAAGCCATTGTTTATGAAGATGATGCACTCATGATAGTGAATAAGCCCTCGGGGCTCGCTGTTCATGGTGGTTCCGGGCTGAGCTTTGGCCTGATTGAAGGGTTGCGCGCACTGCGTCCAAAAGATACGGCACTCGAGCTTGTGCATCGACTCGATCGGGATACCAGTGGTTTGCTGATGATTGCGAAAAAGCGCAGTGTACTTAAGGCTTTGCACGCCCAATTGCGGGATAAAGAGATGAACAAACAATATCTCGCTCTGGTTCGCGGTCAGTGGCAAAAAAGTGTACGGAGTGTCGAGGCGCCCTTAAAAAAGAACACGCTGAAATCTGGTGAACGAATTGTGCGTGTGGATGCCGAGGGTAAACCCTCCCATACTCGTTTTAGAATCAATCAACGCTATGCGGAAGCGACACTTGTTGAAGCTTCCCCTGTGACGGGACGTACTCATCAAATTCGTGTGCATGCGTTACACGCCGGTCATCCCATTGCAGGTGATCCTAAATACGGTGATGCGCCTTTTAATGAACGCATGCAGCAGGGCGGGCTGACACGATTATTCTTACACGCGTGGCAACTTTCATTTAAACACCCAGTCACTGATGAAACAGTGTCATTCGAAGCCCCGATGGATAGCTCGTTATCGACTATTCTCAGTGAGCTGACGCGAATCTAATAGGTAAACGAGGTTAACGTGGTCAAACTCGTCGTATTTGATTGGGATGGGACACTAATGGATTCCGTCCCGCGTATTGTTTCGGCAATGCAGGAAACGGCTCGCACATTATCACTGCCGGTACCTTCTCGTAGCGAGGTGCAGGAGATTATCGGTATCAGCTTAGAGCCTGCCATCGAGCGTTTATTTGGTCGGCTTGACGCCACGACTCATCAGTCTTTTTTAGCCGTGTATCGCGATGAATACGTGGAGCGAAACCAAACACCATCGCCCCTGTTTACCGGGGCTTTGACGTTACTACAACAACTTCAGCAAGAGTCACTGCAGCTGGCCGTTGCAACGGGTAAAGCACGACGTGGGCTTGATAGGGTGTTGGTTGAAACTCAAACAGGCAATTTTTTTGCTGCCACGCGATGCAGCGATGAGAGTGAGGGCAAGCCTTCACCTAAAATGTTGCATGAGCTCATGACTGAACTTCAAGTTGAGGCGCACGAGACAGTGCTTATCGGTGACTCTATTCATGATATGCAAATGGCAAACAACGCTGGAGTGAAAGCGGTGGGCGTAAGCTTTGGTACTCACCCCCGTGAGCGACTCATCGAACATGGCGCTGTCACTGTGATAGATGAACTGATGGGCTTGCCAACTGTGCTACAACGAATAAAAACTGCTGTTTAAAGGATGAATGATATGGCTCGAACACTTATTCTTGGCTCATCTTCTCCGTACCGACGCGAATTGATGGAGCGTCTTCACCTTGATTTCGAAACGTTCAAACCTGAAATCGATGAGCAAGCCTTACCAGGCGAATCGCCGCAAGCGCTGGTGCAGAGGCTCGCTGAAGCAAAGGCTAAAAAGGTCAGTTTTGCAATGTCTAACGCGACGGAGGCGCTAATCATTGGGTCAGACCAAGTTGCTGTTTGTAATGGCGAGATTCTGGGTAAGCCACACACGAAAGAGCGAGCCATAACGCAGTTACTCAGCTTCGTAGGACGAAAGGTTACTTTCTACACCGGCTTAAGTTTGTACGATGCAGCCGAGAATACAGCGCAAACCGTATGCGAACCTTTCTATGTTACGTTCCGTACCGATCTTACAGAGGCGGAAATCACTCGCTATGTCGAGCTTGAGCAGCCGTTAAATTGCGCGGGTAGCTTCAAAAGTGAAGGGTTAGGTACAGCACTGTTTGCAGAGTTATCAGGAAAAGATCCGAACAGTTTGATCGGGTTACCTACTATTAAGTTGCTTGAACTGTTACGTAATGTCGGCGTGAACCCGCTCGCGTAACCCGATTAAGCTTGTCAGAGTCTGTCATAAAAGGTATCATAAGCCGCCTATGCAAAAGGTCAGAATTCCGGTCAGCGTTGACCCGGTAAAGAGCGCGAATAAAAAGCAAACGTTTGATGGGGTTGTGCCTGTTCAAACATTGAAACGTTTGCAAGAGTTGCTTGCGAAGCCTTGTGAGACTGATCCATTAGTGATCGTCGAGTTTGGCGTAGACGAGCAGGGCATGAGCTATTTTTCCGGTACGGCGTCGGTCAGTGTTATTTTAACCTGCCAGCGCTGTAATCAGCCATTTGAGGTTGATATTACCGCGCAATTTGCGTATGCTCCTGTTTCTTCCAAGCAGGGAGCTGAAGAGTTACCAGAGCGCTATGAAGCGATCGAGACTAACGAATTCGGCGAAGTTAACCTTCATGGGTTAATTGAAGATGAACTCATTTTGGCAATGCCTCTTGTGGCTAGACATGCACCAGAGGACTGCTCAGTAGACCGTGACGCAATGACATGGGGCGAAATTGAGGAAGATGAAAAACCTTCTGATAACCCATTCGCTGTGTTGCAAGAATTAAAGCGTAAATAACTAGGAGATAGCGTAAATGGCTGTTCAAAAGAATCGTAAAAGTCGTTCAAAACGCGACATGCGTCGTTCACACGATGCGCTAAGCGGCCCTACACTGTCGGTTGACTCTACCTCTGGTGAGACTCATCGTCGCCACCACGTAACAGCTGACGGTTATTACAAAGGTCGCAAGGTCGTCAACAAGTAATTGTTGATTCCAGGCTATGCCTGAATTAAAACTAGCGATCGATGCAATGGGGGGCGACAATGGCCCCTCTGTTGTGCTCGAAGCCTTAAAAAATAGCCTTAAGCAGAACACAACGACACAATTCGTCGTGGTCGGTGATGAGGCTATCTTATCCCCCTTACTCAATCAGTTCGACCTTTCCGAACATCCCCAAGTTACACTTGTTCATGCGGAACAAGTGGTAGAAATGACCGATAAACCGGGCGCAACGATGCGTCAAAAGCCACAGTCTTCTATGCGCATAGCTCTAGATATGCATGCTCACGGCGAAGTGGATGGTGTGGTCAGCGGTGGAAACACGGGCGCGCTAATGGCGCAAGCCTATTTTATCCTTAAGCCAATTCCTGGCGTCTTACGACCTGCGTTAATGGCGGCTATTCCCAACATGACGGGCGGGCGATCTTATCTACTTGATTTAGGTGCTAATCCGAGCTGCGACTCAGAAACGTTATTTCAGTTTGGCGTGATGGGTTCGGTGGCTGCTCGAGTGCTCGAATCAGATAAAAATGTTTCAGTCGCGTTACTTAATATGGGGGAGGAAGAACTCAAAGGTAATGACGAAGTACGCACCGCTGCACAGCAGTTGAGTCAATCAGAACACGTTAATTACATCGGTTTTATCGAGGGTAATCATCTGTTCAGTGGACGTGCAGATGTCATTGTATGTGACGGCTTTGTTGGCAATATCGCGCTTAAAAGTTGCGAGGGCCTCGCGACATTGATTATTGACGAGTTAAAGGCTTCGTTGACCTCGCACTGGTTATACAGTTGGTTCTTTAAGTTTTTACAAAAAAGAACTAAAAAATCGTGGCAGCGATTGAAGCCCGACCACTACAATGGTGCAAGTTTGATAGGATTGCGTGGCGTGGTTGTTAAAAGCCATGGCAGTGCGAATGCAAAAGCATTCGAAAGCGCGATTTCTCACGCGATTAAGGAAGCGAATCATCGTCTTCCCGAAAAAATTCAAGATCGTGTCGAATCGGTCCTATTAGAACAACATTAAGCACCCATTTTATGACGTATTCAAAAATCGCCGGTACTGGGCATTATCTCCCGAACCAGCGACGCACGAACGACGACTTAAGTCGACAAGTCGATACCTCTGACGAATGGATTACAGAGCGCACAGGTATAAAAGAACGCCGCATTGCAAGTGTTGATGAAGGCGTGGCCTCGATGGGCGCAGCAGCAGCACGAAAAGCGCTAGATGCCGCCAATATCTCCGCAAATGATATCGATATGATCGTTGTAGCAACGACGTCTGCAGATTATGCATTCCCAAGTGCAGCCTGTGAAATTCAAGCCTTGCTAGGGATAACAGAAACACCTGCGTTTGATGTCGGAGCTGCGTGCTCAGGTTTTATTTTCGCACTCAGTGTAGCTGATCAATATATTAAAACCGGACAACATCAACGTGTTTTAGTTATTGGTAGCGATGTGTTAGCGCGGCTGTGCCATCCCGAAGACCGTAATACGTTGGTTTTATTTGGTGACGGCGCGGGCGCTGTGGTACTTGAAAGTAGCGCTGAAGCGGGTATTCTCTCAACTCATCTAGCCAGTGCCGGTGAATTCGCTCATTTATTGGGGGCTGCGCAACCAAATAGAAGCACAGACGAATCTGAGCGCGGTGGCTGGATGTACATGAAAGGCAATGAGGTATTCCGTGTCGCAGTCGACAAGTTGAGTCGGTTGGTAACTGATACCTTAGCTGACAATGATATGAGTCCTGACCAGTTGGATTGGTTAATTCCTCATCAGGCAAACTTAAGAATTATCAAAGCAACCGCCAAAAAATTGAAACTGCCGATGTCGCAGGTCATTATAACACTCGATAAAACAGGCAACACTTCGGCTGCTTCGGTGCCTATCGCACTCGATGTGGCAGTGCGTGATGGCCGTGTTAAGCGCGGCGACAATTTACTTTTAGAAGCGTTTGGCGGCGGCTTCGCGTGGGGTTCCGCGTTGGTTAAATTTTAGAGGACACTATGACAAAAATTGCTTATGTATTTCCGGGTCAAGGATCTCAATCTCAGGGGATGCTTGCTGACCTTGCTCAAGAACATGCGGTGATTCAGGCAACCTTTGCGGAAGCGTCTGAGGAGTTGGGCTATGATTTATGGACCATAGCGCAAGACGGGCCTGAGGAAAAACTTAATGATACGCGTATTACTCAACCGCTGTTGTTAACAGCGAGTGTCGCGCTGTTTCGCTTAGCGCAGGAGAAAGGGTTACATCAACCCACCGTGATGGCTGGTCATAGCTTAGGCGAGTATTCGGCATTAACCTGTGCAGGCGTGCTTGAATTTCGTGATGCCGTTCGTCTAGTCGCATTACGCGGTGAGGCAATGCAGAACGCAGTGGCACCGGGCGAGGGTGCGATGGCGGCAGTCATTGGATTGGATGACGAGGTCATTGCTGAGTTATGTCAAAAAGCAGCCGATGATGAGGTGGTAACTCCGGTAAATTACAACTCACCTGGCCAAGTAGTGATTGCGGGTCATCGCAATGCAGTTGCGCGTGCGAGCGAATTGCTTAAAGAAGCAGGTGCGAAACGTGTACTTCCGTTGCCAGTGAGTGTTCCGTCACACTGTGAGCTGATGAAACCCGCTGCTGAGCAATTAATGTCCGCGCTAAAATCGGTGACCTTTAAACCAGCGTCATGTGCTGTAATTAATAATGTTGATGTTACGGTTAATGACGATCCGGAGGCGATAAAAGATGCGCTAGTGCGCCAACTGTATTTTCCCGTTCGTTGGACCGAAACGGTCGAAAAGCTGACCGATATGGATGTCCAAGCAGCCTATGAAGTGGGCCCTGGGAAAGTACTCACAGGCCTTTCAAAGCGAATTACCAAAGCCTTTGGGTGCCAAGCACTCAATACGCCCGAAGCTTTTACTACTGAATAAGTAAAGAGGTAGACCATGTTTTCATTAAATGAACAAGTTGCTCTGGTTACAGGTGCGAGTCGTGGCATCGGCCGCAAAATTGCTGAACAATTAGCAGCGCAAGGTGCTTTTGTTATTGGTACGGCGACCAGTGACAAAGGCGCTGAATCAATTTCTGATTATCTTGGCGACAAGGGCCAAGGACTCGCATTAAACGTCAACGAAGTCGACGAGCTTGCCGAAAAAATTAAAGATATTGAAAAGACGCATGGAAAAATCGATATCCTCGTCAATAATGCGGGGATCACCCGTGACAACCTGATGATGCGAATGAAGGAAGACGACTGGAGCGCAGTCATCGATACTAACCTGACTGCTGTATTCCGAATCTGCAAACTGGTTATTCGTGGCATGATGAAGCGCCGTCACGGTCGCATCATCAATATCAGTTCAGTTGTGGGTACGACTGGTAACCCTGGACAAGTCAATTATTGTGCAGCAAAAGCGGGTTTGGTGGGCTTCTCAAAATCATTGGCTAAAGAAGTAGCCGCGCGCGGTATTACCGTAAACTGTGTCGCGCCTGGATTTATCGACACCGATATGACCAAAGCATTAACGGATGATCAGAAACAGGCGATCTATGCTAATATTCCAGCAGAGCGTTTGGGTCAGCCGGAAGAAATTGCCTCTGCCGTAGTATTTTTAGCGAGCAAGGGCGCCGCTTATATCACTGGCGAAACCATTCACGTGAATGGTGGTATGGCCATGGTGTAAAGTCCAAGGGGTATGACCTCTAGGATATTTTTAAATTTTTACTTTATATTTCGCGTTGGTTTCACTAAACTAGCCGAAAATTTTGACACTCGTGAAGACTATTTAAGGATTTTATAATCATGAGCACTATCGAAGAACGCGTAAAAAAAATCATCATCGAGCAACTAGGTGTTAAAGAAGAAGAAGTTAAACCAGAAGCTTCTTTCGAAAATGACTTAGGTGCTGATTCACTTGATACAGTAGAATTGGTTATGGCGCTTGAAGAAGAGTTTGAAACTGAGATTCCTGATGAAGAAGCAGAGAAGATCAAAACTGTTCAAGCTGCAATCGATTACGTTAAGTCGCACTCTGACGACTAATTACACGCAGTTAGCTGTAATACCGAAAGGGCGGCCTATGGCCGCCTTTTTTATGTGAAAATTTACGAGAGTACGTTACACAGCCGAGGCTTGGTTTATGTTTGATACACTCTACGATGCGGATAAGGGATTTGATCGTGGTCTTCAATTCGGTGATGGACATTTCACGACGATCCTGTTCAAACATCAGCAGCCTCAATTATGGCCCTATCATAAACAGCGTTTAATTGCTGCTAGCGAGCGACTCGAGATACCGTTACCTGACAGGCTACTAAAAACAATCGAGGACAGCCTGTTAGCGGCTTGTCGGGAGCACGTAACGGGTGTAGCTAAGATTATTATCACGCGAGGGAATAGTCGTCAGGGCTATCGTTTGCCATCAGACTGTCACCCTAATTGGTATTTAACAACATCAACAAGACCTCAGCTGAACAACTCGGCGGTTAAAGTGGCTGTAGCGGAGACTCGGCTTGGAGAGCAGCCGCTGTTGGCGGGTTTAAAAACACTCAATCGACTCGAACAGGTACTGCTCCATAAAGAACTTAAATCCGCGAGTTTTGATGACTTCATTGTGTGTTCAAGTAATGGTTACGTTACCGAAGCGATTCAAGGTAATCTATTTTGGTATGCTGATGGGGTCTGGTATACACCTAAGCTCGATCGTTGTGGTGTCGCGGGCGTCATGAGAGAAGCGATAATCGAACGTGAGTTGCTCCCCGCGCTTAACATTATAGAAGCGAAAGTGGCTGATTTATGTTCTGTGAGTTCGATGTTTATCACCAATTCGGTAAAGGGAGTGATTCCTGTATCGCAAATACATGATAAGGTAATCAATACTCAAATACCGGTCGATCTAAAAGCATTTATTGATGAAACGTGCGCTTAAATTCCTAACTTTATTTTTATGTCTCGTTGTCTTGATGTCAGCCGCGGTATTCGCATTAACCCAATGGCGGCTGGCTCAACCGCTTGCATCAGCAGGTAATGATGATGTGTTTGAAGTCGCTGTAGGCGATACTGCTCGCTCGATTGTCAGTCGAGTTAATTCACGTTTTAACCGCGATTTTAGTGAACTTGACTATCGTTTAAGCCAATTTCTAGTTGGAGTGGATCGGCTGCCGGCCGGCGTTTACCGTTTATCCTCCAATGACTCGTGGCTATCGCTATGGAGTCGAATCAAGAATAATGAAGAAGCTTTGTTCAGTATCACTTTGATAGAGGGTCAGACCATAACCCAATGGATGACGCAGCTGAATAGAGCGGAATATATGAAGCACACAATTGACGGTGTGGATGAATTGTCGGTAATTATGGGGATTGAGCAAGCATCGGCTGAGGGGTGGTTTTATCCAGAAACTTACCACTATCGTGCACATGAAACCGATCGCTCAATTTTACGCCGAGCACATGATAAAATGAAAACTATCGTGAACGAGGCGTGGCAACAGCGTAATCCCCGATGTGAAGTGGACTCGCCCTACGAGCTGCTCATCTTAGCGTCGATTATCGAAAAGGAAACCGGCCTGTCGGGCGAGCGAGATTTGGTTTCTAGTGTGTTCCATAATCGGTTGCGTGTCGGCATGCGTTTGCAGTCTGATCCGACAACGATTTACGGTATTGATGACTTTGATGGTAATCTTACGCGTGCGCATTTGAGAGAAAAAACGCCCTATAATACGTATCGGATCGATGGCTTACCGCCAACGCCTATCGCCATTCCAAGCGAAGCGGCTGTGCGCGCGGCCGCTCAACCCGTGCCATCCGACTACTTTTATTTTGTAGCCAATAAGCAGGGCGAGCATGTATTCTCTGAGACATTAGAGCAGCACCAACGGGCTGTGCGCCGTTATCAGCTCAATCAAGATACCGAATAGCCAATAGGAAAGATGTTTAAATGGAAGGGAAATTTGTTGTAATCGAAGGCTTAGAGGGTGCAGGCAAAAGCTCGGCTATTGCAAGTATCGTAAGCCATCTTCAGGCCAAGGGTATTCGCACTGAAACCGTACGTGAACCAGGCGGAACGCCGATGGCTGAAGCCATTCGTGAGCTTGTGAAGCAACGTTGGGAAGAGCAGGTGCAACCTGCGACAGAATTATTACTTATGTACGCAAGCCGCGTACAACTGGTAAAAACGGTCATTGAACCTGCGTTAACGGATGGTGTTTGGGTGATAGGCGATCGTCACGACTTATCATCACAAGCGTATCAAGGCGGTGGACGTGAACTCGGTGCTGACCTGCTTAAACAACTGAAAACGATTGCACTCGGTTCGTTTGCACCGGATCTGACCCTGTATCTGGATGTGGACGAAGAAACGGGTTTGCAACGCGCCCGTGGCCGCGGTGAGTTGGATCGAATCGAAGAAGAGGATATTGAGTTTTTTCGACGCACGCGTGCGCGGTATTTGGAACTAGCAAAACGGGACCCCAATATTGTCATTATTAATGCCAATCAAGAAATGCTTAAAGTTCATCAAGCTATTCTGCGAGCTTTAGAGGAGCACTTGTTCTAATGGCTTTTCCTTGGATGCGAACACCTTGGCAACAGCTGTTGGCCGCTTTTCAGTCTCAACGCCTTTCTCATGCTTATTACTTTAAGCATGCGCCCGAGTATGGAACAGCGGCGTTTGCACAAGAATTCATATCGTTATTGCTGTGTCGAAAGCCTGGCAAACGCGCCTGTGGCGAGTGTAAGGCCTGTCTCTTACGAAAAGCGAATAACCACCCAGATATTATTGAATTTAAAGTCGATGATAAGCAAAGTACGTTAGGTGTTGATGAAGTACGCCGTTTAACACGATTCATTCATCAAACAGCTAACCAGGGCGGGCGCAGGGTAATTTACCTTGAGGCCATGGATCGTATGACGGAGCAAGCTTCCAACGCGATTCTAAAGATGCTCGAAGAGCCGCCCGAGGATGTCGTCTGGTTACTAACTGTGCAGCAGCCAGAGCGCATTTTGGCAACATTACGCAGCCGCATGCAATGGCTAACGATATCGTTTCCTAAAGAGCATTCCGAGGAACAACAAGCGCTCGCACAGCAGGTTCTTCGGGCAATCGACAAACAAGCACCTTTTCCTACGCTGGGTGCAAAACAAAACGCGTTACAGTGGATTGACGTGAGCGAACACGTGTTGATCGATCTTTGGAAAGTACATGCAGCCGCACCTCTTGCACAACTAACGTTTCCTGAACTTTACGATAGTTACCGAACAGTCGTTATCAACGGTTTATCATCAGTGCAGCCAATCGATCAAAAAATAAGTGAGCTCCGACAATTAAGGCAGTTATCGACTCAAGCACGTGGGTTAAACCTCGCTATAATCTTGCAAAACCAATGGTTAACTTGGACGCAAGCGGATGCAGGTGATCCCACAACTTAATTATCGCTTTGATACCCCCGAAAGCTTAGCCCGCCATATTTCCCCCATTGATACTTTGCTGATGCTGTGGTGTCGCGTTCGGCAGCTGCCGGCAGAACGCTTGCGAGTATCGGTTATGCTCCCTGACGGATTAGCCCCTTTTAACGGAAAGCTGGTGGTTGGAAGCTCACTCGTTGGTATCGATGGTCACTGTTTAGTAGGACTTATAATTGATGAGCAAGAAGCTTTACTTCGCTTACGCTGTATGGCTTTGATTCAGCCCTATCGGCAAATCTGTGGTACTATTCTGACTCAGTTATTTTAGTCGTTAGGAGCAAGAATGTTTGTCGACTCCCATTGCCATCTGGATAAAATTGATCCTGCCAAAGTCGGTTTAACGCTACAGCAAGTGGTTGATAACGCGCGTGCACAGCAAGTTGAGAAAATTCTCTGTGTTAATGTCACGCTTGAGGATTTTCCGCATATGCGCGATACCGTAGCGGAGTTTGAAGACGTAAGTATTTCTTGTGGCTTACATCCTTTATATGTCGGCGACAACAAAACGCCACTCGATCAAATGCACGCTCACCTAAAACAGCTATCGAGTGAGTCACGTGTGGTTGCTATAGGCGAAACAGGACTCGACTATTTCTACGATGCTGATAGTAAAGCCGTACAACAACAAAGCTTTGCAACTCATATTGATGTGGCTGTTGAGCTGAATAAGCCTTTGATTATTCATACCCGGGATGCACGGGAAGATACTCTGGCTTTGCTTAACAATGGACACGCTGAGCGTTGTGGTGGGGTATTACACTGTTTTACGGAAACGCTTGAGATGGCAGAGCGTGCCATTGATGAGCTTGGTTTTTACATATCAATTTCAGGTATTGCGAGTTTCCGTAATGCTGAGGCGTTAAGAGATGTCGTTAAAGCACTACCGCTTGAAAGATTGCTAATAGAAACAGATAGTCCGTGGCTAGCACCTGTGCCGCACAGGGGAAAGCAAAATCAACCTGCGTACGTAACCGATGTTGCAAAATGTGTCGCTGACACTAAAGGTATCACGTTAGAAGAGGTTGCTCGGGTCACCACTCAGAATTTTTACAACCTGTTTAAAGGCTGTGCATAAGCTTGGGGTATAGTGTTAGCCACTTGGGCCTCACCTAATTAAGCTGTTGATTTAATGGGTTTTTAAAAATTTTAAAAAATCATTAGATCTTTCCAAAATCTGTTCTAGACTAAACTATAACGACTACTTTTTAGTCAGTTGTTATTTTGATTAGCGCACGGCTCATCCCATGAGCCATTCCCCTATACCCGGAGCGAAAGGTTTGCTCCGGGTTTTTTTTAGCCGATTTTGGGCGATCGAATCACACCAGGTACTCGTATGACAAGATACAACAATAGCAAGGAGGTTCCTCGTGTCTGATCAATTCGATAGTAACGAACGCCCCGATTTTGATAGCGAAATAAAGGAAATTGCGAGTTACGTTTCACAGCCACTGACAGCGAGTCAAGAAGCTAAGGATACAGCATACGCGTGTTTACTTGATTCACTCGGGTGTGGATTGTTGGCATTGCGCTATCCAGAATGCACGAAGCATCTGGGTCCACGTTTAGGGCTTGATGCGAGTGCAGGGCAGGTGCGTGTTCCCGGCACCCATTTTAAACTCGATCCAGAGAAAGCCGCTTGGGATATCGGCTGTATTATACGGTGGCTTGATTATAACGACACATGGCTTGCTGCAGAGTGGGGGCACCCCTCGGACAATCTTGGGGCAATTCTCGCTGTAGCTGACTTCGTGAGCCAGCAAAATCGCGCGACAGGTAAAGCCCCTGTGGGGTTAGATACCGTGCTTGAAGCAATGATTAAAGCGCACGAAATACAAGGCAACTTGGCCATCAAAAACAGTTTTAACCGTGTTGGCTTGGATCACGTTCTATTGGTCAAGGTCGCAAGCACGGCTGTAGCTACGTGGCTCATGGGAGGCAGTCAGCAGCAAATAGAAGTCGCTTTGTCACATGCATGGGTCGATGGGCACGCGCTGCGAACTTATCGCCACGCCCCGAATGCAGGCTCGCGTAAATCGTGGGCGGCAGGTGATGCCTGCGGACGGGCCATTAGACTGGCTGATATCGCATTAAGGGGTGAAATGGGAATTCCAGGCGCGCTATCAGCGCCACAATGGGGATTCTACGACGTGCTATTTAGCAAAACCAATCGTGACCAACAGATAAAGCCAGAAAACGAACGACGTTTCCTCTTTGAACGAGATTACGGCTGTTATGTGATGGAAAACATTCTGTTTAAACTGAGTTTTCC
Organism: Idiomarina sp. UBA3162; assembly: GCF_002364475.1. NCBI lineage: Bacteria > Pseudomonadati > Pseudomonadota > Gammaproteobacteria > Alteromonadales > Idiomarinaceae > Idiomarina > Idiomarina sp. UBA3162. Next base: position 19,034 of record NZ_DEYI01000108.1, on the reverse strand, counting down.
TGCTGAATTCCACGCCCAAACTGCGTGCGAGGCTGCGATAAAACTACATGATCAGGTAAAAGGGCGCTTAGACGCAATTGAACGCATCGAAATCACTACTCATGAGTCTGCCATTCGAATTATTTCAAAACGAGGCGCGCTGAATAACCCCGCTGACCGCGATCATTGCTTACAATATATGACGGCCGTATGTTTAGCGTATGGTGAACTTAACGCTGATCACTACGAAGATAGTTTTCATGAGCAGCATCCAGAAATCGACCAGTTGCGTGAGTTAATGGAGGTTTCGGAAAAAGAGTCTTTTAGTGCCGACTATCTCGATCCAGATAAACGTTCGATTGCCAATGCGGTGCAGGTCTTTTTTAAAGACGGTTCGAAAACAGAACAGGTGGTTGTTGAGTATCCTATTGGGCATCGCAAGCGCAGAGAAGAAGGTATGAAAGTGCTGAAATCTAAATTTTTAGCTAATCTGAAGACTTGTTTTCCTTCCGAACGGGCACACCGTATCATGGCTCAGTGTGATGACTCATCAGCGACCAAAGACCTCGCAGCTGATGAGTTTATTCAGCTATTTGCCATGTCGTAAAGTAGCGTTATCTGGCAAGGCTCAACCTTGCCAGATAACTAATCCGATTAAGATCGGGCAGATAAACTTTACATACCACGGCCAAATCTTCCAAAATAACGACTGTTCGATATTTTCAGCACCTTGCTGCAATGCTTTTAGCAGTATATGTTGGCGAAGAACCCAAGTTAACATCATGCCAAAGATAAGTGCCATGATGGGTTGCATGTATACCGTACTAAACGTAATGACAGCACCAAACAGCGATTCAAAGTTGACGACAATTACGCCAGAAATCAAAGTAACGACTGTGGCAATGACCCATGTGCCTGCATGTCGCTCTAAATTTAACTCTTCGCGTAGGGCATTGACAGGGGCTTCTAGCATCGAAATTGAAGAAGTAATAGCGGCTATAAGCATGAGCAAAAAGAAAGCAAAAGCCACGAAGAGACCTGCCAAACCAAGACTATCAAACATCGCCGGTAGTACCGTAAACACGAGTGTGTCGGCGGACTTTAAAGTGCCATCCGCTGCATAAATTTCTACACCATTGTTGTGTGCCACAAACATGGCAGGCAAAATAAGTAAGCCTGCCAAGAAAGCGACACTGGTATCAATTAACGTAACCCAGCCGGCGGTTTTAGGAATGTTCTCTTGACTCGAGAGGTAGGCACCGTAGGTCATCATTACGCAAACACCTAACGAAAGCGAGAAGAACGCTTGCCCCATCGCGCTAATAATCAGTTCGGGCTTAAAGATCTCATTAAAATCAGGGCGCAAGTACATCACTAAGCCTTCTGATGCACCCGGTTGACTGAGTATATAGATAGCCATACCAATCAGCAAAATAAACAACATCGGCATGAGTCGCCGCGACCAACGTTCAATACCCTGATTGACGCCGCCTCGAACCACGTACACGGTAAGCAACATAAACACCAACATCGCGACGAGGTTTCGTTCAACGCTAAAGTCCGTTAGCCATGTAGCAGTCGCATCTAAGCCGATTAATGTCATTAACGGGGCGAGCATATAGGAAAGTAGCCAGCCAGATACGATTGCGTAGAAACTCAATATCAGCGCGAGAACAACTAAACCGACCATACCCGACAATGCCCCAAACATGCGTACAAGCTTACCTTCTGACATGGAGCGGAGTGCGTCGATGGGATTCGTTCGCTTCAGTCGTCCAATGGTAATTTCAGCGACTAACATCGGATAAGCAAGTAGCAGAATCATGACGAGATAAACAAGTAGGAATGCTCCACCGCCGTTGCTAGCGGCTTGCGTCGGAAAACCCCAAATGTTACCAACGCCGACTGCGGAACCTGCGGCGGCAAGTATAAAGCCTAAACGTGAGGCAAAAGCTGGTTTTTGAGATGCCATAATGAGTTCTTATTATTGTTGTTGATTATTGAGTCAATTCGCCGCGCAAGTCCGTTGTAATGTGTTCAATGATGGCTTGGCGAGAGAGGTTTTGTGATAGCAGATAGTGCAGTTTGGTAAGCGCTGCTTCAATTGTCATATCATTACCCGAAACAATGCCGATTTGCGCGAGCGCGTTGCCTGTCGCATACCCATCCATATTGACTCGACCTTTAAAGCATTGCGTACAATTAACGATGATAATGCCTTGTTCAATGCCGCGTTTAAAGCTATCGAGTAACTTTTTATCTTGTGGAGCATTACCGACACCGTAGCTCTGAATAATGAGCGCCTTGACTGGTTGCTGCATCATATTATCGATTAACTTGTGCGAGATACCTGGATAAAGCATCACTACGCCGATCGGCTGTGGCGTCATCTCGGCTACTGACATAGGTACGGAAGGCGGTGTGCTGAGTTCACCTGCATTAAGTTTAATTTGAATACCCGCCTCAAGTAATGAAGGGTAGTTAGGTGATGAGAACGCGTTAAAGCCATTGGCATCGGCTTTAGTAGCACGGTTACCTCTGAATAGTGTGTTATTAAAAAACAGACTCACCTCATTAATCGGATAATTTGCTGCAATATAGAGCGCATTAAGCAAGTTAATTTGACCATCCGAACGCAGAGCGGATAGCGGTATTTGCGAGCCGGTAACGATGACGGGCTTGCCTAAGTCTTGCAGCATAAATGATAGAGCTGATGCGGTATAAGCCATCGTATCTGTGCCATGCAAGATAACAAAACCATCGTAGCGATCGTAGTTTTGTTCGATGTCGCGTGCGATACGAACCCAATCGGAGGGGGTCATATCCGATGAATCCATGAGCGGCGTATATTCGTGGATATCGAAGTGCGGCATTTCTTCTCGAAAAAACTCGGGCAAGTTCTCGACACATTGGCTCAGGTGTCCCGCTGCCGGGACATAGCCCTGAGCCGACTTTTTCATACCGATGGTACCGCCTGTGTAGGCGACGTAAATATTCTTACGTTCCAAACTCTACTCCAAAGGGTGACTGTGTGTTACCACACAGTTTACCGCGGTTGGACGCAGAGTGCACAGTAGGTATAGATATTTTTTGGGTCGTTAAAGTTTTGCAGTGCTTCTGACTCGCTTATCACGTGTCGAACGTTACGCACTAACCAGTTTTGCTCACTTGAAGCAAACGGCCATGACAGATTGGACTGCCCCATGAACTCAGCGAAAAATTGCTGCTGTGGGCTTAAGTCTTGTGTCACGGTGTTGATCGCGTAATCGGTCAGTTCAGCACGCTTGGCGGCTGCCTGGATCGCATCATCAAAATCTCCCAGATTATCAACCAAACCACGTTCCAAGGCTTGGCGACCTGTCCAAATACGTCCTTGTGCGACATTATCAACCGCTTCAGGGGTCATATTACGCGCTTCAGCGACCATCGTAATAAAGAACTGATAAAAGTTTTCAGTCGAGCGTTGTAGTATGCGTGCTTGACTGTCGCTAATACCTTCAAGGGTATTAAGTGACTCAATTTCTGTGGTACTGACACTGTCACTATGCACGCCAATTGCGGCCGCACTGTCTTCAAGCGTCATGACCAAGCCAAATACACCGATTGAACCAGTAATCGTGGTTGGGGCTGCCCAGATTTCGTCCGCTTCAGCGGCAATCCAGTACCCACCCGAAGCAGCGACACTGCTCATTGAGGCAATAACTGGAATTCCTTTTTCTTTCAGCTGTAAAACTTCTTGACGAATAATTTCGGAAGCGAAGCCGCTGCCACCGGGCGAGTCGATGCGCAAAACGACTGCTTTAGTGCGTTCATCCTCACCCGCTTTACGCAATAGGGCCGCTGTGCTGTCACCGCCAATCATGCCTGCGCGCTGTGTGCCATTGACAATTTGACCACGGGCTACCACAACCGCAATTTGATCTTTCTTAGATTCAGCGAGTGGATTGAAGTCTTCGTCCGGTTCAGTGATGTAGGCTGAAAAACCAATGTTACGGAAGGTTTTTGCATCTTCATCGTAACCTGACAGGTTAATCAACTCATTGCGAATTTCGGTGCGTGTTTTAAGCGCGTCGACTAGATTGGTATCTAACGCCATTTGCGCCATATCGCCATTCGCTGATTCAAACGCCGCCATATAGTCGTCGAGCTGACCGCTGGTGATGGTGTCTGAAAGTTGACGTTGTGCAGTGACATCGGCTTTAAAGTGGTCCCACATCGCATCGTACAAATATTCGTTGGCTTCACGCGCTTCATCCGACATTGAATTACGGATGAAAGGCTCAACCGCGGCTTTATAGGTACCGACTTTAAATACATGCGGTTTTACTTTGAGTTTATCGAGTAGCTCTTTGAAATAAACTTGTGAATAATCAAACCCATCAAAAGCAACTGAACCGAGTGGATTCAAATAAACTTTATCAGCGTATGAAGCCAAGTAATATTGATACTGCTCGAAGTAATCACCGGCTGCAATAATTGGCTTGTTGCTGGTTTTAAAATCACTCAACGCTTCACCGACGGCTTGCAGTTTGTTGACACCGCTTGGGTACATTGATGATAGGTCGAGGTACAGCGCACCGATGCGGTCGTCGGTTTTTGCTTTCTCAATGGCATCAACGACGTCCGCTAATAGGACTTCCGGGATCTCATCATCGGCGCCGAACGCACGATTGAAAAACTGGTCAACCGGATCGCGGTAAGTTTTTTCTTCTACCAATATACCATGGGGATTCAATACAAGTACGCTATTATCCGGTACTTCAACGGGATCTTCCTCGCTCACAATGACGGCAATAAAACCGATCAGTAGGGCGAAAAAAATAACATTGAGGATAACGATACGTAACCCATTGATGATTCGCCAAATATATTTAAATATAGAGCCAATAAAACGCATAGGGCCTTCCTAACTTAAGATATAATTCGATAGCTTATACAATCCGTATGTGCTTAACCAGAGTAAGAATGTAACGAAGCATGACAAAAGCTGACAAAATAGAGGTAATATGGACGCGCTAGAACTGCTACAGACACGCTCATCAATGCCGCGCTTAATGGAGCCAGCACCAACCACCGAACAGCTTGAAATTATTAAAAAAGCTGCAGTTCGGGTTCCCGATCATGTGAACCTCAGCCCTTATGCATTTTATCAGTTTATGGGCAGTGATCGACAAGTACTGGCAGACATTTATCAACAGGCTGCGAGGCTCAACGAATTCTCTGAAGAACGCGTTGAACAAGCAGGGCAAATCCCATTTCGCGCACCACTTATCATTACTGCCTGTTTGCGTTACCAAAGGCACGATAAAGTGCCTCGCGAAGAACAGTTCGCCACCACAGCCTGTGCGCTGATGGCGATGCAACAGGCGGCTTTTGCACAAGGACTTGGGGCTATTTGGCGTACGGGTTGGCCGGCTCAAAACGACTACGTGCGCGAGCAATTTAAATGCAGCGAAGACGATGAAATTGTAGGTTTTCTCTACATTGGAACACCGGCAGTGCCGACGCCTATAAAACCTGAGAAGGACTATTCGCCTTATTTTCTAACCGCGAACCAAGTGGCAGAGTAGCGTAATTGAGTGTCTAAAATAAAAAAGCCAGCAACAGCTGGCTTTTTACATTCATATTGGGTAAACGCACGCGTTTAGAATTGCGCCGATTTAGGAGCGCGTGGGAACGGAATCACATCGCGGATATTTTGCATACCCGTAACGTATGACACTAAACGCTCAAAGCCTAGGCCAAAACCTGCATGAGGTACAGTACCGTAGCGACGCAAATCACGATAGAACTCGTACTCTTCAGCCGGCAGATCCATCTCCGCAATACGCTGATCAAGCACATCGAGGCGTTCTTCGCGCGCGCTGCCTCCAATAATTTCGCCAATGCCTGGCGCTAATACGTCCATTGCGGCAACAGTTTTGCCATCTTCATTCTGACGCATATAAAAAGCTTTGATATCACGTGGGTAGTTCTTCAGAATGACAGGCGCTCCGACGTGCTCTTCGGCTAAGTAGCGCTCATGTTCAGATTGCAAGTCAACTCCCCATTCGACCGGGTACTCGAATTGCTTACCACAGTTCTTCAATATTTCGATGGCATCCGTGTAGTCCATGTGAACGAAATCACTATCGACCATACGCGTGAGGCGCTCGACCACATCTTTGTTAATGCGTTGTTCAAAGAACGCCATATCGTCAGGGCGTTCTTCAAGTACTGCTTTGAAGACATACTTCAACATGTCTTCTGCAAGGTGCGCGACATCATCGAGGTCGGCAAACGCAACTTCCGGCTCAACCATCCAAAATTCTGACAAGTGGCGACTCGTGTTTGAGTTTTCCGCTCGGAATGTCGGACCAAAGGTATACACTTTGCTCAACGAGCAAGCGTAAGATTCAACGTTGAGCTGACCGGATACCGTTAAAAATGCCTCTTTACCGAAGAAGTCTTGTGAGAAATCAACATTACCTTGCTCGGTTTTCGGGACATTCATCAAGTCAAGCGTCGAAACACGGAACATTTCACCGGCACCTTCACAGTCCGAGGTGGTAATAATCGGTGTACTAACCCATAGATAACCGTGCTCATGGAAGAAACGATGGATGGCTTGCGACAAGGTGTTGCGAACACGCATGACAGCGCCTGTCACATTGGTGCGCGGGCGTAAATGTGCGTATTCGCGCAAATATTCCATGCTGTGGCGCTTAGGTGCCATCGGGTAGGTATCTGGATCCTCGACCCAGCCATAGACTTTTACGCCAGTCGCCTGCAGTTCGAATGACTGCCCTTTACCTTGTGACTCAACCACCACACCGGTGATCGCCACTGAGCACCCGGTGGTCAATTTGAGCACTTCGGACTCATAATTAGGTAATTCAGCAGGCACAACAGCCTGGATGGCATCAAAGCATGAGCCATCATGTACGTTAATAAATGAAATACCCGCTTTTGAATCACGCCGCGTCCGTACCCATCCACGGACCGTAACTGTTTCATCAACGGCGACTTTTCCTGCTAACACATCCACGACAGAAGCATACGACATGGGTAAGAAATCTCCGAAATGCAAATTTAACTAAATAAAGGTTGCTATGTTACCTGTCTTTGGCACAGACTCAAGTAGGATCCTATTAAAACTGACGATATGCGTAGCAATGACAGCAAACGACTGCAAAAATTAAGTGCATGGCGTCGCGTGATGGGGACGCTTTCAATTCTTGGCTGGTTGATTTTCATCGCGGCACTCATTATTTACGATTTCGCCAAACCCGAAACGGGCACGATGTTTAGTGAGTGGACCGGTATCGATCTGCGCACAACATGGGTGAGCAGTTTAGCAGGGCTCTATTTATTCTTAATGGCACTCGGTTTGGTTGTCAGTTTGATTGCTTGCATACTCAATATTTGGTTGCATCAAAAACGACGGGCTCACATTTGGATAAACACGCTGATACTGGGATTAGCTAGCATCAGCGGTCTACTATTGTTCTTTTACGGCTTTAGCTAGTAACTGATTTGAGGTATTGCGCAATAGCATGAGTCAGTTTACTGAGCTGTTGAGTACTAATGCAGTAGGGGGGCATGATGTACATGAGCCGGCCAAATGGGCGTATCCACACACCCAGCTCAACAAACAATGCCTGCGTGCGCGCAACATCGACGGCATTGTTAAGCTCCACAACGCCAATAGCCCCGAGAACGCGCACATTATTTACTTCAGGATGCTGGTTTAAAGGTATTAATTCTTCAATCAGCTGTTGCTCAATCTGCTGAACCTGTGCTCGCCAATTGCCTTGTTGAATTAATGCTAACGAAGCACTTGCGACAGCGCAGGCAAGAGGGTTTCCCATAAACGTAGGACCGTGCATCAAAGCGCCACCCCCTTGACCTTGACCGATCGCCTCAGCGACTTTTGCATGAGTGAGCGTCGCAGCCAGTGTCATATAACCACCGGTTAACGCCTTTCCTACGCACATGATATCGGGCACTATACCCGCGTGATCGCAACCAAACAGTTGTCCTGTGCGACCAAAACCGGTGGCTATTTCGTCGGCTATGAGTAGCACATTATACTGGTCGCATAAGCGTCTAAGTTGCTTTAGGTATTCTGGGTGATAGAACCGCATGCCACCGGCGCCCTGAACCACCGGCTCGACAATCACTGCCGCAATCACACCATGATGTTGCTCCAATTCCTGTTGAATAGCATTGAGGCTGCTTGGATCCCACGCTGCACCAAACTCGACCGCTGGACGCTCAACAAAACGTTGATTACATAAAGCGTGTCGAAACATATGATGCATACCATTAACGGGGTCACAGACTGACATGGCTGCAAAGGTGTCACCATGGTAGCCACCCCGTATAGTCAGGAGTTGGCTTTTTTCCGGCTGTTCAATAGAAAACCAATACTGAAGCGCCATTTTTATCGCAACTTCCACACTGACTGAGCCGGAATCGGCAATAAATACGCGATCAAGTGGTGCGGGCGTCAGATCAATTAAGCGCTCAACCATTTCGATTGCAGGTTGATGGGTGAGGCCACCAAACATGACGTGACTCATTTTATCGGCTTGCGCGTGCACTGCGGCATTGAGCTGAGGATGGTTATAACCGTGGATTGCAGCCCACCAAGAGGACATACCGTCAACTAAGCGTTCACCTGAGCTCAACGTAATCTCGCACCCATGCGCCGACGCCACGTGATAGCAGGGTAAGGGATCTGTCATGGAAGTGTAGGGGTGCCATATATGTTGCTGGTCAAACTCGATAGCTTGCTGTAACGATTTGCTCACTTTATAACCTCTTGTAAAGTTTTTCGTTCGTAAAAAATTGACAGTTTATCGATTAGCAGTAATCTAGTCGAGCATGAGAAGCCAATAAATAAAAGAGAATAGCGATATGAGCGCGCAAAGCCAGACTTCGATACGAAACGATTGGTCCCTTGATGAGGTCAGTCGACTCCTTACCTTACCATTCAATGATTTGGTGTATCAGGCACAAACTGTGCATCGTCAACACTTTGACCCTAATCAGGTTCAGGTCAGTACTTTGCTATCAATTAAAACGGGGGCATGTCCCGAGGATTGTAAATATTGCCCACAAAGTGCGCATTATCATACGGGACTTGACCGTGAGCGGTTGATGGCCGTTGAAAAAGTATTGCAAGAGGCACAGCTCGCAAAAGAAAAAGGTGCTAGCCGCTTTTGTATGGGCGCTGCTTGGCGTAACCCGAAAGATCGTGACATGCCGTATGTGATCGAAATGGTTAAAGGCGTAAAAGAGTTGGGGTTAGAAACCTGCATGACGCTCGGTATGTTATCACCTGAGCAAGCGGCTGCGCTGCAGCAGGCAGGGCTTGACTACTATAACCACAACTTGGATACCTCGCCTGAGTTTTACGGCGACATTATCACTACTCGAACTTATCAAGATCGACTCAATACATTGCGCAACGTCCGTGACGCGGGCATGAAAGTCTGTGCAGGGGGTATTGTCGGCATGGGTGAGTCCGTCGAGGACCGTGCATCACTGCTGGTTCAGTTGGCTAATTTACCCAAGCATCCCGAAAGTGTGCCGATTAATATGTTAGTGAAAGTGAAAGGCACTCCGTTCGAGCATTTAGACGATCTTGATCCGATCGATTTTGTGCGCACGATAGCGGTGGCCCGTATTCTAATGCCCGCCTCGCACGTGCGTTTATCAGCGGGCCGCGAATACATGAGTGATGAAATGCAGGCGATGTGCTTCCTTGCAGGCGCTAACTCGATTTTTTACGGTGAGAAATTACTGACCACCAGCAACCCGGAGGCGGATGCTGATCTTAAGCTGTTTGAACGCTTAGGTATTACACCTGAAACCCGCGATGGGTATGACGATGAAGTTCATCAAACAGTGATTAATGAGGCGATCAGTGAGCAACAACAACCGCCACTTTATTACGACGCGTCTTAGGCAGCGTCGCGAATCAAACCTCTATCGCACAACGCAGGTGCGTGCGGCAAGCGCGCCACCTGCACAATTATCGTCGAATGATTACTTGGGTTTAGCTCAGCATCCGAAGGTAAAAGCCGCGGCACAGCAAGCGATTGATAACTGGGGTGTTGGAAGTACGGGCTCACCTTTATTAAGTGGCTACACCCAGCTGCATGAACAGCTCGAAGAGACACTATGTGATTGGCTGGGGTTCGAGGATGCGATCCTATTTAATACAGGGTTTGCCGCGAATCATGGCGCCATTACCTGCTTACTACACGCCCATTGCCAAGCTCAGGGTGGACGCATTTATGCTGATCGGTTGATACATGCGTCCATGGTGGAGGGCATGTTAAATAGCGGTATTCGATTTAAGCGCGTGCCTCACTTAACTTGGCCAACAAAGGCTCAAACTCAAGACTGGTTTATCAGTGAGAGTATCTACAGTATGGATGGCGATGAGCTTGGTCTGACTCAAAGTAGGCAATTCGCCGAACAGTCACCTGTTCAGTGGTTACTGGATGACGCACATGGTATTGGTGTCATCGGAGAGTACGGCGAGGGTTATCTTGGACAGCTCAATCAGCAGGTTAAGTTGGGTACCATCACTTTTGGGAAAGCCCTGGGAGCAAGTGGAGCGGCACTCGTGGGGAGCCGTGATGATATCGATGAAATTCGTCAGTTTTGTCGCGAATATATTTATTCGACCGCGATGCCACCGATGCAGGTGGCGGCGATACTCGCATCGATTGATATTGTTAGAGGACGTGAAGGGCAGTTAAGACGTGACGCACTGAATGAACGAATCGCTCGAATGAAAGGACTGATTGTGAAATACCAGTATCACTCAGTGACTTCTGACAGCGCTATTCAGACGATTATTCTGGGTGATGAAGTTTGCGCCATAGCGACCGGGAAACGCCTGAAAGAGGCCGGTATTGACGTCAGCGTCGTGCGTCCACCAACGGTACCGACAGGCACATCACGTCTGCGTATCAGCCTCAATAGTACGGTAGATATAAAGATGCTTGATGTGATGTTCGATCATCTTAATGCAGAAAGGACATAACCGGTGACGATGCAACCTGAACAATGGCTCACGCAAGTAGCTAAGCGCTTTGACAAAGCGGCTACGACATATACGCAATTTAATAAAACACAACACCTTTTTGCGCGACGTTTATATCAAAGAACGCATAGTAGCAATCTGGGTGACTGCTTAGATCTGGGGTGTGGCCCGGGTTCAGAAACGCAATTACTACTTGCGCATTGTCAGCAGTACCTCGGTGTTGATCCAGCTAAAGGGATGCTGGCACAGGCGAGCAAGTTGTTTCCGCACGTTGCGTATAAGCAGGGTAGTGCTGAGAACATTCCGACTCAAAATGCCCAGTTTGACACTGTGTTTGCCAATTTTTCACTGCAATGGTGTCCCGAGTTGAGCGCAGTAGCGGATGAGCTGTTTCGTGTCACTCGGTCCGGAGGTCAAGTGCTGATGAACACCTTACTCACGGGCACCTTCGCTGAATTGGTGGACGCCTATTCAGCGTTTGATGATAAACAGCACACGATAACTTACCGTACACAAGCTGAAGTGGAAGATAAATTTCGTCAAGCGGGCTTCCAAGTGGCAAGTGAGGTTATTGTCCACACCGATTACTTTGAGCGCTTTGAGACTTTACTGCGTCATATTAAGGGCGTAGGCGCGAGTCAAACGCCGCAGCAAGGCCGTGGGCTAATGACGCCGACACGGTGGCATAAACTTAAGGCCAACTATGAGCAAAAACGTACGTCAAAAGGACTTCCTTTGACTTGGAAAGTACTTGAATTGTCATTAATTAAAAACAAGCTGTATTAATTAAAGGTTAATATGAAGGTCTATTTTATTACGGGTACAGATACAGATGTGGGAAAAACAGTTGTAACACAGTCTGTGTTGCAACACCTCGCAGATAAAGGGCTCAAAACCTTAGCGATGAAACCGGTCGCGAGTGGCTGTGAGTGGGATGGGACGCGCTGGATTAATGCTGATGCGACCAATGCACGTCGTCATATGACGTTGGATTGTGATTATGGTTTAACTAACCCATTTGCATTTGAGCCGGCTATCGCGCCTCATATCGCGGCACAAGAAGCTGATGTATCATTCTCACTTGAGGATATGCTTCAGCACTTTAAGAGACTTGTTGCGTTGAACCCCGATGTCATTGTTGTCGAAGGAGCCGGCGGCTGGCTTTTACCGCTCTCCGATCAATTAATGATGCCTGAGTTTGTAAAAGCAATTAATGCTGAGGTCATTTTAACCGTCGGTATGAAGCTCGGCTGTCTGAATCATGCGATGCTCACTGAGCAAGCGATATTTTCATCGTCAGTGCCCATTACAGGCTGGATAACTAATCAGCCTAGCGTTGAACCCATGGCACGGTCTGAACAGAATCTCGATACACTAAAGCAGCGTATGGCGAGTTCACATCTCGGCTCAATAAGCTTTGATGCGAACTGGCAAAACTCAGCATTAGGACATTTAATTCACTTACCCGATTAACTGACTTATACGCTGTAAGTCATGTTGCACATGTTTGCCTGTGCTATCTATCAGCACGGGCTGTGCATCTCCTCGCCAGTGACATTCACCGGCCCGTATTTCCAGTCCTGTACCCTCTGGCAAACCCAATACCGTCTCAGTGTTATTTAACGCAATGAACTCATTGAGACGGTCATCGCGTGTTTCACCATTGAACCCCGGAGGGTGATAGTCGGTGTAATGTGGATTCATTTGTAAATTAACTAACCGCAACGCATCGAAACTCGGTGGCTCAACAATTGGCATATCATTGGTGGTTTTGATGGTCTTACCGGCGATGTTTGACCCAGCACTCCAGCCGACATAAGGAGTCCCCGCATTTACTGTATCGCGAAGCGGCTCAATCAGCTGGTGTTGATAAATTAAATTCAATAACTGAAAGGTGTTGCCACCGCCGACAGCAATTGCTTGGGCCTCACGTACAGCGGTGATCGGATCGGCATACTCCTCAATACCTTTCACGCTGACATCTATGGGGGCAAGCGCATTGCGGACTTTATCGGTGTATTGGCTATGTGTCATTCCTACGCCTGCGTAGGGAATAAAAAGCACTGTTGCATTGCCAACGCTGTTTTTTATCCATTCTCTATTGTGGGCAAGGTAGTCAGTATCTCCAACGCGAGAACTGCTCAAAAGTAGTAGGTTCATGTGTTGTGTCATAGGTTAGCTCTGATTCCAGCGTAAATGATTAAAATATTTTACGTATTCATCACTAGAAATGTAAGCCAATCACCCATATTTAGCATATCATCTAGACCGATTTGTCCTAGCTTACTGAGGGTATGTGTATGCAACGCATCTTACTGTTTTTAATGACCAATATAGCCATCTTAGTGGTCGTTAGTTTCGTTTTTAATATTATAAGCGCAAACACGGGTCTCACCGTGCAAAACCCGCTAGGGCTTTTAATACTATGTGGCCTGTTTGGTTTTGGTGGCGCCTTCGTATCGCTTTTTATCTCGCGTTGGATGGCGGTTCGGGCGACAGGCGCGCAAGTTATTGAGCAACCGCGGACACCGGTTGAACGTTGGTTGGTTGAAACGGTCAAGCAACAGACTCAAAAAGCGGGTATTCCAATGCCTCAAGTCGCTATTTTTCCGTCTCATGCGCCTAATGCATTCGCCACCGGTCGTAGCAAATCAAATTCACTTGTAGCGGTCAGTACGGGGTTGCTTGAACAGATGAACCAAGATGAGATCGAGGCGGTGTTGGCGCATGAGGTGAGTCACATTGCTAACGGTGACATGGTGACATTGACGCTGATTCAGGGCGTAGTGAATACGTTTGTGATGTTCTTTGCTCGCATTATTGCAAGTGCGATCGATAACACAACCCGTGGCAATAATCAGCAGGGTGGCGGGCTTGGAACGCTGGCGTATTTTGGCATCGTTATGGTGCTAGAGATCGTATTTGGTATTTTAGCCAGCATCATCGTGATGTGGTTTTCACGCAAACGTGAATTCCGTGCTGATGCGGGCTCGGCTCAGTTGGTCGGTAAGCAAAAAATGATAGCTGCACTCGAGCGTTTGCAGCGGGGTCAGGAACCCGAATTAAAAGGTTCAATGCTGGCTTTTGGTATTAATGGTAAACGTAGTGGTTTAAGTCGTTTGTTTATGTCTCACCCACCATTGAGTGAGCGAATTGAAGCATTACGCAGAATTTGAATAAAAACTTAGCATTCACGCGGGGTTGGGCATTGCTTTTCACGCCTGACCTCGCTAGATTGGTGGTTTCGATAACCACAACTGGATAGGATGTTATGAGCCAGTGGAGTGCACGTAGTTGGCGTGATAAACCCATCAAGCAACAACCGCAATACCCAAACAAAGAACACTTACAACAGGTTGAGTCACAACTGAGTCAATTTCCGCCGTTAGTGTTTGCAGAAGAGATACGCGCGTTACGTAGTCAGTTGACGGATGTCTGCCATGGCGAGGGCTTTTTATTGCAGGGCGGAGACTGCGCTGAATCGTTTGCAGACTTCAATGCGCCCAAGATTCGCGATACGTTCAAAGTTATTTTGCAGATGGCCATCGTGATGACCTTTGCAGGCTCGTGTCCAGTGACTAAGGTCGCGCGAATGGCGGGGCAGTATGCAAAACCACGCTCAAGTGATCTGGAGACAATCAATGGTGTGAGCTTACCGAGTTATCGCGGTGACATCATAAATGATATGGCATTTACTGACGCGGCGCGCACGCCCGATCCTGAGCGCATGTTGAAGGCTTACCATCACTCTGCAGCAACGCTTAACCTTTTGCGCGCCTTTGCTCAAGGTGGCCTCGCTAATTTGCATAAGGTGCATAAGTGGAACCTTGGCTTTTTGGCTGCTAACCCACTGAAAGAACGCTACCAAGAGATTGCCGAGCAAATTCAGTCAGCACTTAAATTTATGGAAGTGTTGGGCATCAATGCTGAAAACAATGCCACCTTACATGAAACTCAGCTGTTCACCTCTCACGAGGCATTATTACTCCCGTATGAACAAGCTTTGACACGAACCGACACGTTAACCGGCTTACCATACGACTGTTCGGCACACATGATCTGGATTGGAGAACGCACACGCCAACTGGATCACGCGCACGTTGAATTCATGCGTGGTATTCATAACCCAATTGGCGTCAAAGTGGGACCGACCATGGATCCTGACGAGCTGATTCGGTTAATTGACGCGGTCAATCCTGATAATGAGGCAGGCCGTCTAACGCTCATTTCACGTATGGGTGCCGACAATTTAGCCGACAACCTTCCGCGTCTGGTTCGACGTGTGCAGCAAGAAGGTCGCAATGTGGTGTGGTCGAGTGATCCAATGCATGGCAATACGACAAAAGCAGATGGTGGGTTGAAAACACGTAACTTTGACGCCATACATAAAGAATTACGTCAATTCTTTGCGGTACATCAAGCAGAGGGGAGCTATGCAGGTGGTATCCATCTGGAGATGACTGGCGAGGATGTGACAGAATGTACAGGTGGTGCGTACCAAATTAGCGAAGCTGATTTATCCAGCCGCTACCGCACTCAGTGCGACCCAAGGCTGAACGCCGACCAAGTGCTAGAACTTGCCTTTTTGGTCGCTGAGTCACTTGGGGCCGCACGCAATGGGCACGGTTAATTCGCCACTTTTTTGAGTAACTTTTACGTTAAAAGGATTAAATTTCATGTCTCAACATGTCGAGCAGCTGTTTGAACGTCTTTGGCAAGATTATATTTCCCGCACGCCTTCGGCACCCAAGGTGCACGAGGTGTTAGGAAAAGGGCATCCGATTGTAAATGATCACGTTGCTTTCCGAACGTTTGATATTGCTCCGGTACGTCTTGAAGCGCTCGCGCAACATTTTTTAGATTTAGGCTATAAAGAAGGTGGTGACTATCACTTTGAAGCTAAAAAGCTTCGTGCGAAGCACTTTGAGCATGAAGATCCAACCTTGCCTAAGGTCTTTATTAGCGAGCTAATGACTGAGGAGTTTAGTGATAGCTTGCAGGCTAAGGTTAAGGAAATGGTGAGCCATATTAATCCAGAGGATGTCAAAAAAGACGACTTCTTGTACTCGGGAACGCATTGGCAAGTCAGTCATTCGGATTATCAAGCGTTATTAGAAGAAAGCGAGTACGCGGCGTGGATGGCTGCATTCGGCTTCTGCGCTAACCACTTCACTGTCAGCGTTAACCAATTACCGGGTTATACCGATCTTGAAGAAGTTAACCAAACGCTCAAAGATAACGGCTTCAAACTGAATACTTCGGGTGGCGAAATCAAGGGCTCACCTGAGGTTTATCTTGAACAGTCTTCAACCATGGCTAATCACCATCCGGTTGAGTTCAGTGATAAGACAGTAGAAATTCCTTCGTGCTTTTATGAGTTCGCTAAACGCTACGAAATTGAGCCGGGCAAGTTGTACTCAGGCTTCGTTGCGGCATCTGCGGATAAGATTTTTGAAAGCACTAACGCCAGTTAAACTCAGCGTTAGTAGTATTAAACGGCGACCAAGAGGTCGCCGTTTTTGTTTGTTCTGAAGAATAACGGGCTAGTAACGACGGCGTTGAAGATTCGTTTGCGCAAGTATCTTGGCGGCGATTTCTTCAACTGAGAAACGTGTCGAATTAATGAAAGGAATGGCTTCTTTGCGATATAATTTTTCGACTTCCGACAACTCGAAGCGACATTGCTGCATCGATGCATACTGGCTTCCCTCGCGGCGCTGACTGCGAATCTCATGTAAACGTTGCGAATCGAGCGTGAGTCCGAATAACTTGTGACGCTGCATTTTTAATTCATGGGGAAGACTAAGTCGTTCAAAGTCATCGTCCTCGGTGATCGGGTAGTTCGCTACTTTGATGCCATATTGCATGGCTAGGTAGAGACTCGTTGGTGTCTTACCCGTACGTGATACGCCAACAAGAATCAAATCAGCCTGAGCCAACTGGTTCAACTTTTTGCCATCGTCGTTATCGAGGGCGTAATTAATCGCTTCAACACGAAAGTTGTAGTCCTTGTGTACGCCATGAGTACGGTGAGTCTTAGGCTTTGCTTTGATCCCCAGTTCGTGCTCGACTTGGCCGACAAAGTTATCGAGAAAATCATAACTAATGCCGCCGCATTGGGTAATGCGTTGCTTGAGTTTTACATTGACAAACGTGTGAAAGATAAGCGGTGGCTCGCCATCGTCCTCGGCGGCACGTTGAATTTGTTTGCAGGCCATCTCTGCTTTAGCCTGGGTATCAATAAAGGGGAGTGTCTTATGCCTAAATTCAGTGGGAAACATCGAAAGCAATGCATGACCAAACGCCTCTGCAGTGAGTGCGGTCCCATCAGAGACGTAAAATGCGGTTCTCATGACCGTTTATTCCTTATTCTATAGATAAAAATCGAAAGCTTTGTAAATCGGATATTAACTTGTTGGCTAAGTATGTGTAAAATGTGGGCCACATCATACCTCCCATCGGATTAAATCGAGGAAAAAGACGTGCAAGAAAACGTACTGTGGTATCAGCAACTAGGAATGCAAGATGTCAACAGAGTGGGGGGTAAGAACGCCTCACTGGGTGAAATGATCAGTAACCTCGCGGGTGCAGGGGTTGAAGTCCCCGGCGGCTTTGCGACGACAGCAGATGCATATAACCAGTTTCTTGAGCAAAGTGGTCTAAATGACAAAATATATGAATTGCTCGACGGCCTCGACGTAAATGACGTTAATAAATTAACTGAAGCGGGCCGCACCATTCGTCAGTGGATTATCGACACGCCTTTCCAGCCCGCCTTCGAAACCGATATCAAACAAGCCTTTAGCCAACTCAGTGAAGACAACGATGGATTCAGCTTTGCTGTACGTAGCTCGGCGACGGCAGAAGATATGCCCGATGCCTCGTTTGCGGGTCAACAGGAAACTTTCTTAAACGTCCGCGGCCTCGATGCCGTGATGGAAGCCATTAAACACGTATTCGCTTCGTTATTT
>NZ_DEYI01000108.1:466-718 GCF_002364475.1 Idiomarina sp. UBA3162 | reverse complement strand
CGCTTCGTTATTTAATGACCGTGCGATTTCATATCGCGTGCACCAAGGTTACGACCACCGAGGCGTGGCGCTGTCCGCTGGTGTACAGCGCATGGTGCGAAGTGACATTGCATCGTCGGGCGTCATGTTCACGATCGATACTGAATCCGGCTTTGACCAAGTCGTGTTCGTCACCTCATCGTATGGCTTGGGCGAGATGGTCGTTCAAGGTGCAGTTAACCCAGACGAATTTTATGTGCACAAGCCGACGCT
>NZ_DEYI01000108.1:0-152 GCF_002364475.1 Idiomarina sp. UBA3162 | reverse complement strand
ATTTTATGTGCACAAGCCGACGCTTAATGCGGGCCGTCCAGCGGTGTTGCGCCGTAATTTGGGTAGTAAGAAAATCCAAATGGTGTTCTCTGAAGACCGTGCACATGGTAAGCAGACATTGATCGAGGATATCGATCCCGCTAAAAGCCAAA
>NZ_DEYI01000101.1:0-5650 GCF_002364475.1 Idiomarina sp. UBA3162 | reverse complement strand
CAATATGTTCCATTAGGCGAAATTGCGGACGTTGAGCTACGAACTGGCCCCAATCAAATAAATCGCGAGAGCGGTAAGCGGAATGTGATTGTTAGCGCAAACGTGGTTGACCGTGATTTGGGCTCTTTTGTGGCTGATATACGTCAACAAGTGGCATCTGAGCTTCCATTACCTGCCGGATATTGGGTTGAGTATGGTGGAACCTTTGAGCAGTTGGAGTCGGCATCGCAGCGACTCAGTATTGTCGTGCCGTTGGCGTTGTTGCTCATTTTAGGGTTGCTGTATAGCGCCTTTAATTCATTGAGTAATGCGCTTATTATTTTTACTGGAGTGCCCTTGGCACTGACCGGTGGCATTGTTGCACTGATGTTGCGAGATATGCCGCTATCCATCTCAGCAGCGGTCGGATTTATTGCGCTTTCTGGTGTTGCAGTATTGAATGGAGTCGTTATGTTATCCTTTATTCAACAGCTAAAAGACACTGGGAAGTCTATAGCCCAAGCAGTGTTTGATGGGGCAAGTCAACGCTTAAGACCTGTGCTAATGACAGCTCTTGTTGCAAGTCTTGGTTTCGTGCCTATGGCTTTTAATACGGGCACTGGCGCCGAAGTTCAAAGACCACTAGCAACCGTTGTTATTGGTGGAATTGTGTCTTCGACATTGCTGACGCTGGTCGTTCTGCCCGCGCTTTACTTGTTGGTAAGCAAGTTTCGACGAGAACCGGTGAAAGCTGAATAAATCCTGCGTTTATATTGTCGTCCTCCACGAAGCAAGACTGAGCTTACTCAAGCTCAGTCCTGCTTTTTAGATTCCGTCATCACGCCAATACCCAGCGATGCAGATCCCCAAAGGCTTAAGCTGTTTTTGCGATAATCTTGATTTCCGTGTTCATGATTACTCATTCAGCTTCCTTCTATTACTTTGACGAAAAAGTGCTACTCAGTTCTTTTTGACCAGTAGACTCGAAAACCAGCAAAGAAACTCATCGCCACGTCTGATAAAATACGGCAACGATTAATTAACTTAAGGGAAGTGACATGTCATCTTGCTGCGGCAGTTCGTCTGGTAGTAATGTGCAAGCCCATATCGATAAAGCGCAGCGACGGTTGTTGTGGACTGTATTAGTCCTTAATGGCGTTATGTTTTTCGTTGAGTTCATTGCCGGTTGGTTAGCCGATTCCAGTGGGCTTATCGCCGATTCGCTAGATATGCTCGCCGATACGTTGGTCTATGCCGTCAGTTTGCATGCAGTTGGCAAAGCCATTAAATATAAAGCCAATGCGGCCATTTTTAATGGCACGCTGCAAACCTTATTGGCGTTACTGGTATTAGCCGATGTGTTTCAACGCTTAGCATTTGGCAGTGACCCTAATGCCAATATGATGTTATGGGTTGCTGGTCTGGCGCTCGTTGTAAACGTAGCTTGCTTTTCACTTTTATACAGCTCACGAAACGGTGATATTAACATCCGCGCCAGCTGGATCTGTTCACGCAATGACATGATCATGAACGTCGGCGTTATTGTCTCGGCCTTGTTAGTGGCACAACTCAATATGGCTTGGCCTGACTTAGTCATTGCAACCGTTATAGCGATTATTGTCTTGCGATCCGCTATTCGCATAATTAAAGACGCTATAGCCGTAAAAGCTGGCGAGAAAACCAATATATCCGGGTGTTGCGGATAAAACCTTAGTAACACGCTATATAACACGTGACAAAGTATTACATTAACCGAGCAAAGTGGTCTTTGGCTTTGTCATCACGTGCAAGAGTTCGGTGAATACAATAGCAAAAACGAATTAGTTAGCGATCTCATTCGCCGTGCTAAAGCAATTAATGAAAAACTCAAGTCAGCGGAAGCAAACGGATTTACTGATCAATCTCCAGAAGAAATGCTGAAAGAATTCAAACCGCATTTATAATTATGGTTACTTAACGTTTGGCGAACGGCAGGCGGCAACTATTTTATCGTTTATTTGAGCCATTCGAAAAAATAGCTAGCAACCCACCAAACTATCCTACCATCGATCATATTCGTAGAGGTTACCGCAAGTGTTTTTGGTGTTGATAGTATTTACCTTCGGGTTAATGATAGCAAAATAGAACTAATGGGCATTCTCGGCGGTCAAGATGCAGAGCAGTGACCATGACACTTAACCCGCGCAACAAGACAGTTGTTCCACATCTTTGCTGAACGTTTGGGCACAGAGTTTCAAACCCTCCACCATTGTCAGGTATGGGAAAAGCCCATCAGCAACTTCATCAACGGTCATTTTAGCCCTAAGTGCCATCGCTGCGGTTTGAATCAGTTCTCCCGCTTCTCCGGCCACACACTGAACACCCAACAGTTGCCCGCTATTGCGCTCGGCGATGATTTTAATGAACCCCAATGTATCGAAATTGA
The DNA here is from genome assembly GCF_002364475.1 of Idiomarina sp. UBA3162. NCBI lineage: Bacteria > Pseudomonadati > Pseudomonadota > Gammaproteobacteria > Alteromonadales > Idiomarinaceae > Idiomarina > Idiomarina sp. UBA3162. The sequence goes on along the minus strand of NZ_DEYI01000101.1, from coordinate 3,246 downwards.
CCAGTGCTCGCGGCACGTTATCCAGATTCAGTGTGCGGCTATCGGCATCATACCCCTGGGCTTCAGCGCCTGCCTCAGAAAGACCAACAGTCGCAATTTGCGGGTCGGTAAAAATAACCTCGGGCATGGTACTAAGATCAAGCCTGGCATCGCCGCCCGTCATATTAATAGCCGCTCGATTGCCCCCCGCGGCAGCCACGTAAACAAACTGAGGTTGACTGGTGCAGTCGCCTGCCGCATATATGTCTGAGCAAGTGGTTTGCATACCGCTATCAACCGTTATCGCACCGCGCTCAGTGTCAACGCCAAGCGCCTCTAGATTCAACATTTCAGTATTCGGAGTACGCCCCGTAGCCACCAGAAGCTGATCAGCGTGTAGTACGCCTTGATTGGTTTGCAGAGTATATGTTTGCCCATCATACACAACCTGACTCGCTTCAGTATTTTCAAGCACATTGATACCTTCCCGGAGAAAAGCAGCATTGATGGTTTCACCGATATCCGCGTCGTTTTGCGATAACAGCCGACTGCGTGCTAAAACCGTTACGTCACTACCAAGACGACTAAATGCCTGAGCAAGCTCGAGTGCGACCACCGAACCACCGATAACAGCAAGACGCTCCGGGATATGTGTTAACTCTAGCGCGCTTGTTGAAGTTAAGTAAGGCGTATCGGACAAACCGGGAAAAGCCGGTATTGCCGGTCGGGCGCCGGTACCGATGAAAGCCCGGTCAAATGTCACGGTTTGCTCGTTACCGTCGCTGAGCGCAACCGCCAGCGTGCGCTCGCTAACGAACCGCGCCTCGCCTTTGAGAACGGTAATAGCGGTATTGTCGCTGAGAATACTCTGGTACTTGGACTCGCGCAGCTCCTCCACCCGTGCTTGCTGCTGAGTCAATAGCGCCGGCCGGTTCACCTCCGGTGTCTGGGCGCTTAGGCCGTCATCGAACGGACTTTCCCGGCGAAGGTGTGCAATGTGAGCCGCCCGGATCATGATTTTAGAAGGAACACAGCCAATGTTGACACAGGTTCCGCCGATAGTACCACGCTCAATTAGTGTCACCCGGGCACCGTGTTCAGTCGCTTTCAAGGCGGCAGCCATGGCTGCGCCACCGCTACCAATCACTGCAATATGCAGATTGTTATCACTCATAAACCTTACTCCTGTGTCACCGAGGCTTTTTTCAATGTGGATGGATAACCCGCATCAGTGGTTGCTTGAGTCAACGCCTCAACGGAGGTTTTCGCATCGTCGAACGTCACCGTTGCGTCCCGCTCTTCATAACGAACGTCGACGGCGTTAACTCCTTCGACCTGTCTCAGTGCCGCTTTCACCGTAATAGGACAGGTCACACACGTCATTCCGGGAACCGATAACGTGACGGTTTGCTTAGCTGCTAAAGTGGGTAAGCTAAACAATAAGAACAATAAGGTTGTGGTCATTAATTTTTTCATCGTGTATTGCCTCTTAATAAAAGAAAGGTACAACATAGGGGTATAACATCGCGGTTAATATAAGCACTGCAACCAGCCAGAACGTCACTTTATAACCCGCACGCACTTTTGGCCTTGCGCAAATATCGTCTGGCCCGCAATTACCAACAGGACGGTATATCCGGCGCCAGGCGAAGAACAAAGCAATCAGTGCAATGGCAATGAATGCCGGACGATATGGCTCAAGTGCTGTCAGGGTTCCAATCCATGCACCGGACACTCCGAGAGAGAGTAACAACAGCGGTCCCAAACAACACGCTGAAGCCAATAACGCTGCAACGCCGCCCGCAATAAGAGAACCTCGTCCAGATTTAGAGTTTGGCATAACAATAACCTCCTGCGTAAGTGTATTGATTTATGCTAACCTTAGAGCCGTATCTAGGTACAGAGTCAACCGTTATGTCAGAAAAACAAGAGCTGATGACAATTGGTACGCTGGCCGCCGCCGCTGGCGTAAATGTCGAGACAATTCGTTATTATCAGCGAAGAGCGTTAATGGCAGAGCCCGAGAAGCCGTACGGAGGGATTCGCCATTACGACAGTCATGCGTTACAACGACTTCACTTTATTCGCACGTCTCAATGGCTTGGTTTTAGCCTGGATGAAATCGCAGAGCTATTAAAACTGCAGGATGGCGTTCATTGTGATGAAGCTAGAGAGCTAGGAGAGCAAAAACTCGTTAGCGTTAGGCAAAAACTATCGCATTTACAACATATTGAACGCGCTTTGAGTGGTCTGGTTCAGCAATGCAGCGCCCAACAGGGCGCTGTTTATTGTCCTTTAATGGCCTCCCTTAATGAAGGCCTTGAAAATACCGTTAAAAAGAAATCGTAAAGCGCTTAAATAGCCAACTAGTCTCCGCGGCCGAGCCAAATTTATTTGCATCATTTTTTCCTTAAAAATATTGCAAATCAAAAACGCGGCTATTTATTCCTATAAATAGCCGCACTTAAGCTTAGGCACATGCCTTATATCGCCTAACTACCCTGCTTCTTTTCCTCACTTTGGTGTTCCATCATTTGCTCCATCATCTTTTGCATCATATCCATTCGATGCTCCATCATTTTCATTTTTTTCATCATATGCTCTTTGCCCGTTGACTCTGCTTGATCTCCCTTTTTATGTTCTCCCTTATTCATGCCCTTATCCATCCCATGGTTCATCATTTGCATTCCCTTCTGCATTGACTCCATATGTTTTTGCATGAGTTCTTTACGCTTCTTGGGGTCAGATTCGCTTTTTATTTTTTTCATAGCGTCGCGCATTTCCTGCATGTGCTCATGCATTGATGTCATTTTTTCATGGTGCATCATTCCACTCATTGAACCTTTTTGATCATCACCATGTTTATGCTGTGCGTCAGCAAATACAGGTGAGGCCATTAAGGCTGTGATCGTTAAAGCTGAAAGTACTTTTTTCATTTTATTACCCTCTTGATTACGACCAAATTGTATTGGTCTCATTAATTTGACGTTATTTCACTATAGTTAAATCGTGGAACCCACGCTGGCGTAGACTCCATATAACGGTGATATTCATCACCGAATTCTTCAATTTCTTCGATGAAATTGAATTTCATCAAAGCTAACGAAAAACTTTTAAAGTTCGTATTGTAACCTGGACGTTTTAAGCCATTTAACCGACAACTATCTTTCCCCGGTACATTTGCATCTGGCAATGAAAGTCGTACTCTCCGGGTTCCAGCGCTGGTATTTGAATTTGCTTTAATTTGTTAGAAGGCAACGTTTCACT
>NZ_DEYI01000087.1:0-9005 GCF_002364475.1 Idiomarina sp. UBA3162 | reverse complement strand
GCGAGTTGTTGTTGCGTCCAGTCCCATTGCGAGCGACAGGCGATCACTTTGTCTTGATTGATACGCATAACCTACCCCAGCAACCAAAGCGCCAGCTTTGCGCTCAAAAAGCCAGCCGCCAAACCAATCACAAAGAACGATAAAATCAGTTTCCATGAGCCTTTTTGGCCCTTTAACGACGATTGCGACTCGGTGCGAACCACATCGTCACCCAACAATAAGTCGCAACGAATGGTTGATAATAAAAAGCCACCTACATCAAAATGTACTTTAAATGTCTCGTCCTCAATCAAAAATTCGTGAGTGCTTGATAAGCCAAAATTGCGTCGACTACTTACGCACTCGCCATCAACAAATACTTCTTCTTTCGCTGAAATCCCACTGGCACGTGCTTCAATAACATGCCCTTCGTACTCAAACTTAAATGCAAAATTTAAGTGTAATTTTTTTAGTAATGACCCTTTCATGTGAAATATCCTTTAATCGCCTTATTGCAGGAAGAACACTAGCAGTCGAATGAGCAGTCGAATGCAGAAGTGCCTACGCCAGGCGCGTGGCAGTCATATGTCAGGCATACGACAGGCCACTGTCACCTTGCTGACACATGCTCATCAAGCACGATGACTTTGGCTTTGAGCGGTATCACTTCAAGCATATTCAAGAAGCGTGTTAGCGCTGAATGTGAAGACACATCGCCCATTCCCCAACTGGCATTACCATAGCCCCACGGAATCATAACTTGGCACTCGAGTTCATTGGCAGCAGTAATGGCATCCTCAGGCGTCATATGCACATAGCGATACCACTTAGGGCTGGTCGGCGAATAATAGGAAGCAATCGGGAGTAAGCAAACGTCGATTGCACCATAGCGCTCGTGGATATCACGAAAGTGCTCAGAATAGCCGGTGTCACCCGCATAAAATAATGTTTTACCTTGACTCTCGATCAACCAACCATTCCATGAAACGCGCTCATTATCTTCATATATAAATGGAACGTAGGTACGACTACTAAAATGATGAGCGGGTAACGCGGTAATAGTCGTACCCCGCGTTTGATTACTCAATGTGTCCTCAGAAAACCAACCCATTTCGGTAATATGTGCCCCTATTGCAGGGAATTTTTCCCCCATACGCAATGGCACACGATAGCTAGGATGGTCACCTATGGACTCGACATCCGATTTATTAAAGTGATCATAATGCAGGTGGGAGTATAAAACAGCGTCGGCTTGACTGACCTGTTCAACCGATAAATTCGGCAGATGAGAACGGTACTGACCATTAAACCAAGCGTGCAACCAATTAATAGGCCAATCAAATTCATCAAAAACGGGATCGGTGATTATCGTCGCATCACTCGGTGTTTCAATTTGAAAAAGCGCATGCCCGAACCACGTTACTTTAAAGGCTTCATCATATGAAGATTGTAAATAAGGTCCCGTGTAACGGCAGGCTTCATCAGTGCATTGAATATCGGCACGCTCACGGTAGCAGTCCGTTTCACACGTAGCAGGATACTGTTTTTCACCGGGATCTAGGTTTTCAAAACGATGGTCATTCGGATGCTCTATTTGTTGTTCCGAATTAATCACTTGAATAGTATTCGAGGTACACCCGGTAACGAATAAAACAATAAAAGAAAAAACAAATAAAACGCGGCTCATAGCTGATTATCTGATGATTATTATGCGTTGTATCATCGCACATCACATAATGTTGAGTCATTGTTAAAATGTAACTAAATACGATGTGTACGTTCAGATAGAAATGCCACGACACAGCCCACTAGCAAACCCCAAAACGCACTACTGATACTAAAAAATGACACATCAGCCACAGTAACAATGAACGCGATTGCCGCCGCATAAGCACCTGATGTACTGCTAAAGGCGCGTTGCAGATTCTGCGTAATCACCGGCAATAATGCTAAGCCAGCCAGCGTGGCCGTTGCCGCTTGCGGCATCATCATGAATAGGCTCACGATAAGTGATCCTGCAAGCCCCATCAGAATATAAAATCCTCCGGCAGCCACTGCCGCTTTATAGCGCTGCGCCGGATCGGGGTCTGCATCCTCTGTTTGGCAAATCGCCGCGGTAATTGCCGCGAGGTTTATCGCAAAAGCGCCCAGCGGCGCCAGTAGCAACCCCGCTAAACCGGTGGTTGTGATAAGTGGCGATGTCGGCGGTGCGTAACCATTGGCACGCAGCATCATCACGCCGGGAACGTTTTGTGAAACCATCGTGACGACACATAACGGAATGCCAACGCCAATGAGCGCAGGCCAGCTGAAGTCGGGCCACACCCAAATCCACTGCGGTGCTTCCACCATTAGCGATTGCTCATTAAGCTTGCCCGTAAAAAACGGTAATGTGATAGCCGCCAGCAATAACCACAAAAAGACCCATCGCGGTGTATACGCACGGCAGATAAAGTAAATGATGATGAGACCACCCGCGATAATAGGAAACGAAATAAGCGCTGGCAGAATTGCACTCACAAACTTAAGAAGTATGCCTGCCAAAATAGCCGCCGCAACATGACTAGGCACCCATTTCATCATCCGGTCAGCAAGACCACTAACTCCAAACACAACAATCAAACTAGAGGAAAAAACAAAAACCCCGACCGCCTCAGCCACCGTTAAACCACTGAGTGAGCCAATCAGCAGCGCGATGCCCGGTGTTGACCAAGCCGTCAGTACGGGAGCTTTGTAATATAACGATAAAGCGATCGTTGAAATGCCCATCGCCAGCCCAACGGCTAGCAACCAGGCACTTTGCAGTGCGGGCGATGAGTCCAGTTGCGATGCTGCTTCGAGTATCAGTACAACAGCACTGCTATAACCGACAAAGACAGCAGTCGCGCCTGCTGATACTTGGCTCAGTAAACGAATCATGGTGTTTCTTAATGCCCCATAGTGCGTTATAACGTACAAAGTTAATCATAAGATAACAGCGTGCGTTATAACGCACAAACACTTAACCATAAACATTTGATAAATCATGCAAAATAATCATCACACTGTGGCGCGCCGATTAAAAAAACTGCGCAAAGATAAGGGTTGGAGCTTAACAGCCTGCGCCGAACATACCGGTGTCAGCAAGGCCATGCTTGGACAAATCGAGCGGCAAGAGTCCTCGCCCACACTCGCGACGCTTTGGAAGTTGGCTACTGGTTTCAATGTATCTCTGTCATGGTTACTCAACGATGAGCAGCAGCCCATGACATTTGACTTTGCGCATGAGCGTATTCAAGTCGAGCGTCTGCTGGCATTTGATCCTCAGACCCAGCAAGAGGTGTACAAATTGTGCATGGCTGAAGGGGCACAGAGCCACTCCGACGCCCACCGCCGCGGCACTTTCGAAACGTTGTATGTACAGTCGGGCAGACTCGATATTGTAGTAGGCGAAACACAGGTAACCATCAAAGCAGGTGAAGCGTATCGCTTTGACGCCGCCCAACCGCATAGTTACATCAATCGTTATTCAGGTAAAACTGAGTTTGTGGCGGTCATAAATTATAGATAGTCGGCTTGCCTCAACCCTGGCATGCCGTATGATAACGAGAGAGAGAACAAGGAGTGATTTATGCCCAAGGCACCGGATGATGCATCGTTAAAATTAGATAACCAACTGTGCTTTGCGCTTTACTCCACGTCCCTAGCCATGAATAAGCTGTATAAGCCGCTGCTCGATAAAGTCGATCTGACGTACGTCCAGTATCTCATTATGCTGCTGTTGTGGGAGCAAGATGGCATCACCGTGACCCAAGTGAGCCGCAAGCTGTTTCAAGAAAAAGGTGCTCTGAGTCCAGTCGTCAAACGCCTTGAACAGCGTGGGTTATTAACTCGACAAGCGAGTGACTCCGATGAACGTCAAAAACACCTCTACCTCACGACAAAGGGTAAACAACTGAAAGATAAAGTTCAGGGGATTCCTGAGCAAGTTTTTTGCGCATCGCGTTTAGATGCTGATGACGCCCTAACACTCAAACAAACCCTCGAATCATTGCGCAAGCAACTTCATAAGCTTACTTAGTCACGCAATCGATAAGTTAGATTACTACGTTCTAATTATTATGTTATCGCAATAACTATTACTGCGATAACATAATCGTGCAGTCACAGTTAAGCCAACAATAAGAGGGTTTCATTATGGATATTCTTTACACAGCACGTGCTTCATCGACAGGTGGCCGCGACGGTCAATCAAAATCAGATGATGGACGCTTAGCCGTTAAGCTTTCTACACCTAAAGCGCTAGGCGGCGCAGGTGGCGAAGGCACTAATCCCGAGCAACTGTTTGCAGCCGGTTACTCTGCTTGCTTTATCGGTGCATTAAAATTTGTGAGTGGCCAAGAAAAGGTCAAACTCCCCGAGGACACACAAGTGGATGCCGAAGTCGGTATTGGTCAAATCGAGGGGGGTTTTGGTATCGCAGTGACCCTTAATGTCGACTTACCGGGACTTGAGCTCGCGCAAGCCGAGCGCATCGTAGAAAAAGCGCATCAAGTCTGTCCTTACTCTAATGCAACACGCGGCAATATCAGCGTTGATTTAAATGTAACAGTCTAAAATACACAGCTCAGGTCACACTCAATGACCTGAGCTGTTTAAACTTTCCCGCCAAAAACACGTAAGAGAGTACAAGACTCTTTTGTGCGTGCGAGCATCATGAAAACTCAACTATTTACTGGTTATCTGCGCTGTATCATCGGACTACTCTTAATCACGCTGTCCATGAGTACCAAGGCTATCTCATCAACCTTTGACCATAGCCACGCGCTACTCAATCAAGTGTTAAATCGCCACGTTGTCGTATTCGATAATCAACGTAAATCGGCGGTTGATTACCAAGCCATTGCTAAACAACCGAAACGCGTTGATGACTATTTAGCCCATTTATCGGCGGTCACGCCAACGCAGTACGCGTCTTGGGATTCCGACCAACAATTGGCGTTTTTAATTAATGCCTACAACGCGTTTACCATAAAATTAATTACCGACAATATACAGGCGTTTAATCGGGGGGAAGCACAGTCTATCCGTGATTTGGGTAGCTTTTTTACGAGTCCGTGGGAGCAGTCGTTTTTTAAATTACTCGGCAAACAACGTAGCTTGGATTGGCTAGAGCACAAAAAAATTCGCGTCGATTTCAATGAGCCACGCATTCATTTTGCGCTCGTTTGCGCGGCTGTCAGTTGTCCCAAGTTACGCAGTGAGGCCTATCAGGCTAGTCAATTAAACGAGCAACTCGAAAACCAAACCCGACTGTTTTTAAGTGATCGCGATAAAAATGGTATCGATGAAACAGGGATCTATTTGTCCAAAATATTCAAATGGTACGGGGATGACTTCAACGGTATACACACGTTTTTACGTCATTATTCTGATGCACTCACGGACTCTGCGTCTGATGCGAAATCATTGACGCATTCAAAATTACCGATTCGGTATACCGACTACAATTGGGCGTTGAACACAACCGGTGTCAATTGACGTCACAAACTTGGTATCACTTTATTTTATATGATAAAACATACATTTATAGAATGGTCATTATAATTTAAGAGCAATCAATGTATTTTATTTTTTCAGATTCGGCGTCCGACAGGTTTGAGCGTCTTTGCAACCATACCCTTAACCTGACAGTTAAACCGCTGCAGCTTGACTCTGTTGAAAGTCAGCCAAATGCCTGTATCGTGCTTGAATTGAAAAGCTCCATGACTCTTTTGCTCGATATTTGTGAACACCTCAAGGAGCAGAAGTTTCAAGGCTTAGTTTATGTTCTCTCAGAGGCTTTCGACAAACGACAAGATACTCTGATGCACAAAGTATTGACCTCCTATGGGCTCGATGCCTACATCGTGAACGGGCGCGAAAGTACCGAACAAGCACTTGAATGGGTTTGTCGACATAGTACAGACTCACGTCAGCGCTCCAAAAAGCCAGATGCTTCTTATGATCAAGATTTGATAGAGGAGCTCGTCACTTCGGGAAAAATGACCGTCTATTATCAAGCTCAGTTTCGAAGTGACTCACTTGAACTGGTTGCCTTTGAAGCATTAGCCCGATTAATTCACGACGATAAGCCCATTCCACTCAACGAAGTGTTCGACGTGATTCATGAACGTGGGCTTTGGACGCATTTAACCCGCTCAACCTTAAGCAACTCATTACAAAATCATCATGCGCTTTTTGCTCGTTACTCCGAGGCTAACCTCGCAGTCAACTTGTCAGCAAAGGAGCTTAGCGAAGCCAGTTTTTCTGAGCAATTTAAGGCATTCATGAACGACGCCCCTATCGCTCATCCAAGGCTGATGTTTGAACTTACCGAAAATGAGCTCTATTCGACTCGCTCGAGTGTTTCAAGAAACCTACTACTCATTAAGGGTAAAGGTGCGCGACTGTCGATAGACGATTATGGAACAGGACTCTCTAATGCTGCGAGGCTCACCACTGCGCCTTTTGATGAGGTAAAACTCGATAAATCATTTATTCAGAATATTCACGATATCAGCGAACATTCATTTGCTAAGTCGACCGCTGAAATAGCCCGTACTTTGCACATGAAAACGGTTGCTGAAGGTGTTGAAGATCAACGTACACTCGACTGCATTCGTGAGTTAGGTATCGATCAAGTTCAAGGCTTTTTGTTACACAAACCACAGAGCTTTGAACAGCTTATGGAGACAGATATACGCCTTGCCTAATGATTAAGTAAGACGTGTTCGAAACCTTTTGATAGGCTAGTCCCATAATTTAAAACACGCAGCGGTAACTCTTTCGTATGCAAACAATTTTGGGCGCCAGCGGACAAATCGGTATCGAACTGGCACGGGCTCTTCACCGTAATTACACCACTGACATTCGTATCGTCAGTCGCAACCCAGCCAAAGTAAATCCAACCGATAGTACCTTGAGTGCAGACCTGTTGAATGCCCAACAAACGGCGCGTGCCGTCGAGGGCTCATCAGTCGTCTACCTCACTGCGGGCTTGCCTATGGATACAGAACGCTGGGAGCAACAATGGCCCGTGATCATGCGCAATGTCATCGATGCCTGCAAAGCACACGACGCGAAGCTCGTATTTTTTGATAATACTTATATGTATCCGCAAACGGCCGAGCCTCAAACTGAAGATATTCTCTTCGAGCCTCACGGTAGAAAGGGTCAAGTGCGCGCAGACATCGCCCAAGAGTTAATCTGTGCGCAAACAGAAAAAGATATCGTTGCGCTGATTGCACGCGCACCGGAATTCTACGGACCCGAGAAAACTCAAAGTATCACTCAGTCGACCCTAATTGAGCCGCTCAAACGCGGTAAAAAGGCACGGGTCTTTTTAAGGGATGACACACAACGCTCCCTTATCTACACGCCAGACGCCAGTCGCGCCTTGGCACTGCTGGGCAATACGCCCGATGCCTTTGACCAAACCTGGCACTTACCTTGTGACGATAACCGTTTAACCTATCGCGGCATGGTTGAAACGATTGAAACGATCACACAAAAGCCCTACCGCTACTCAATAGTGAAACCTTGGCAACTAAAATTGGCGAGCGTTTTTAGCAAAACGCTGCGCGACGCACAAGAATTAATGCCGCGCTATCAAGTCGATAACGTTTTTATATCCGATAAATTCAAGGCGCGATTTCCAGAGTTTTCAATCACCTCTTATCAGGAGGGTCTTAAAGCTTGTTTCGACTAACTCGCCACTAAAACGGCAAAGGTAGTTTTGCCGTTCGCCCTCCATCCACAACCAGCACCTGACCTGTAATAAACTCAGCTTGCTCACTCGCAAGAAACGCCACTGCATTACCGATATCCTCGGGCTTACCGGTTCTTCCTAAAGGATGTTGCGCCAACAACTTTGAACGGGCTTTCGTCGGATTTGTCTGTGAGGCTATATACTTTTCACTCAGCTCCGTATCTATCCAGCCAGGAGCGACTGCATTACAACGCACTCGATACTGGCCTAAATCCACTGCCATGGCTCGTGTCATGCCATGCACACCTGCTTTTGTTGTAGAGTAAGCGATATGCTCTGGGTTTGCTGCCACCCCCTCGATAGAGCCAATATTAACAACGCTGGCATTTCTCTTAGCTTTTAACTGTGGCAATAGTGATTTGGTTAAAAAAACAGGTGCGCGTACGTTTATAATTGCCATACGCTCCCACTCGGCTTCAGTCATATGCTCAAGGCTTTGCTCAAACATCATACCTGCGTTATTAACTAAAAGATTGGCACCGCCAAAATAGTCCTGCGCAGCCTCTGCTATCGTTTCAGTCGAGCCTAAATCGGATAAATCCACTTCTACCCAAGTCACATTAAAATTATGCGCAAGTTCATGGTCAAGCACCTTTCGCTGAGCGACAAGCACTTTATATCCCGCATCTAACAACTTTAGCGTGATACCACGACCGATGCCTCGCCCGCCTCCAGTAACAACGGCAACTTTCTCGTCTGCTTTCATAGGGAGCCCCAGACTATAAATAAGTACTATTCATTCAAGTTGAGGAAAAGTGATGCGTCAAATGACTCAGGAAGAGAAAAATTCCCCAGCACTTGGCTGGGGAGAACATTAGCCAGGGAGAGAGTTTAGGCCAATGACCATATGTTAATGAAAATGATTGTTATTTGCAATATTTATTTTAGGCACAAAAAAAGGAGCTCGAAAGCTCCCTTTTGGATAATAGGTACTACTCAGCAGTCGTTACAGTACAACGATGTTTTCTGCTTGAGGACCTTTAGGGCCTTGAGTAATCGCGAACGATACACGTTGACCTTCGTTAAGCGTTTTGAAGCCATCGCCAGTGATTGCACTGAAATGAGCAAATACGTCAGCGCCGCCTTGCTGCTCGATGAAACCAAAACCTTTTGCTTCGTTGAAAAATTTAACTGTACCAGTTGTAGTTGTAGACATAATAGTATCCTAAGGATTAATAAAAGTGCGCCTTAAATTAGGCAATTTAACAGGAAGAAAACATACATTTAACTGAGGATA
>NZ_DEYI01000028.1:17428-18023 GCF_002364475.1 Idiomarina sp. UBA3162 | reverse complement strand
AGATTACGGTGAAGACAACGACCCGCTATACAATTGGCGCGAGCAAAGCACCTATATTCGCCGCCCGCCATACTGGGAAGGCGCCCTTGCAGGTGAGCGCACCATGACCGGCATGCGCGCCCTTGCAGGTGAGCGCACCATGACCGGCATGCGCGCCCTTGCTGTACTTGGCGATAACATTACAACGGATCATTTATCGCCTTCAAACGCTATTATGGCAAGTAGTGCTGCGGGTGAATACTTAACTAAAATGAACGTCCCTGAAGAGGACTTTAACTCTTACGCAACGCATCGTGGCGACCATTTAACAGCGCAGCGCGCGACCTTTGCTAACCCGAAACTGTTTAATGAAATGGTGAAAGGCGAAGACGGTAAAGTCATTCAGGGCTCGCTGGCACGCATTGAGCCGGAAGGTAAAACCGTGCGCATGTGGGAAGCCATTGAACACTATATGGAAAACAAACAGCCGCTGATTATTGTCGCTGGTGCAGACTACGGTCAGGGCTCGTCACGCGACTGGGCGGCAAAAGGTGTGCGCTTAGCGGGTGTTGAAGTCATTGTTGCCGAAGGTTTTGAGCGTATTCACCGTACTAAC
>NZ_DEYI01000028.1:0-17087 GCF_002364475.1 Idiomarina sp. UBA3162 | reverse complement strand
TTAATTGGTATGGGCGTATTGCCGCTGCAGTTTGAAGAGGGCACTACACGTAAAACGCTGAATATTGACGGCACTGAAACCTTTGATGTGAAAGGTACACCTGAGGCCGGGTCTAAGCTAACGCTGGTGATTCATCGTGCCAATGGTGACAGTGAAGAAGTGCCGGTACAGTGCCGCTTAGACACCAAAGAAGAAGTGTCAATTTATGAAGCCGGCGGTGTGCTGCAACGTTTTGCTCAGGACTTTTTAGAAGCAGAAGCAAGCTAAGGAGTTCTAATAATGAAGCAGAAACCACAAATTAAAATTCCCGCCACCTATATGCGTGGCGGGACTTCAAAAGGTGTATTCTTTAACCTAGCGGACTTACCTGAGGCCGCGCAGCAGCCAGGTAAGGTGCGCGATGCACTTCTGATGCGCGTGATTGGCAGCCCCGATCCTTACGCTAAGCATACTGATGGTATGGGCGGCGCGACATCAAGCACCAGTAAAACAGTCATCGTGTCGAAAAGCACGCAACCCAACCATGATGTTGATTACCTATTTGGTCAGGTATCGATTGATACCCCCTTTGTTGACTGGAGCGGCAACTGCGGTAATTTGTCGTCTGCGGTGGGGGCTTTTGCAATAACTCAAGGTCTCGTTGACGCCGATCGCGTGCCGGAAAACGGTATCGCTGAAGTCCGTATTTGGCAGGCAAACATTGGCAAAACTATTGTCAATAAGGTACCGATGCAAGACGGACAAGTACAAGAAATGGGTGACTTTGAGCTTGATGGTGTGACGTTCCCAGCGGCTGAAGTCGCGATCGAGTTTATGGATCCCTCCGCCGATGGTGAGCAGATGTTTCCCACCGGAAATCTTGTCGATACATTTGAGGTGCCTGGCGTCGGAACCTTAGAGGCTACCTTTATCAATGCGGGTATTCCTACCGTATTTCTGCGCGCCGAGGCGTTAGGCTACGAGGGAACTGAGTTGCAAGAAGCGATAAATGGTGACGCAGCAGCCTTGACGCGACTCGAGACGATTCGGGCTCATGCCGCGGTTCGCATGGGATTGATCGATCAGGTAGAAGAAGCCGTGCAGCGTCAACATACGCCGAAATTAGCCTTTGTAGCACCCGGTAAGACCTACACCGCCTCGAGCGGTAAAGTGATTGAGGCCGGTGATGTTGACTTGCTTGTCCGTGCTATGTCGATGGGTAAACTACATCACGCGATGATGGGAACGGCTGCGGTGGCAATTGGCACAGCCGCTTCTATTCCAGGTACATTAGTAAACCAAGCCGCCGGTGGCGGTGAGCGCACGATGGTCAACTTTGGTCATCCGTCGGGTACGTTGCAAGTCGGTGCTGAAACGCTCCTAAAAGATGGTGAATGGCGTGCTGTCAAAGCCATTATGAGTCGAAGTGCACGTGTGCTTATGGAAGGCTGGGTGAGAGTACCTGCAGAGGTGTTGGATTAATGACCCGCTAATTCATAACGATTGCTGAAAGCGTCCTTTGGGGCGCTTTTTTTATGGTTTTAACGGATGTAAATTGTCCGTTAGTGCATCGCTCACGATGCAGAATGCATGCTATCATTAACGGCTTTGGTGAAGGTGTTACGAGGAACAATATGGCAGGTAATGCGGCTCGTCTTAAAAAAATAATTATGATTAACGGTCACCTCCCGGGTATCGTGGAACTGGATTTAGAAGGGCACACCAATATTTGTGGTAGTAACGCGTCGGGGAAAACCACGTTACAACGTATGATCCCCGTGTTTTATGGCGAGCAACCCAATAAAGTGGTGCCTAAAACCCGCGACAACTTTGACAAGTTCTATCTGCCGTATAGTAATAGCTACATTATTTATTCATATCAGTCTGCGGCGCAACGCGACGTCCAAGTGGTGTTGACCAAACGTAACGATGGCGTTGATTACCGTTTTATCGATGCTGAATATTGCCCACAAGATTACCTCGACGAGCAAGGTGATAAAGTGATTGCGGTTGACTATCAGGAGTGGTTGAAGCGATTGCGCGCGAAAGGGCATCTTTTTAGCCATAAAATTAGTGCAACAAGCGAGTTTCGTACGCTGATTCAAAATGATGTACAAGCGTTGCAACATACCCAAAAAGATAGCGTAAAACTGCGTCAATTGGCGGCACGCTTTGCATTGGTGAAAGCGCCTCATAAATTACGTCATATCGAAAAACTGGTCAGTGCTGTGCATGCTAAAGAAGGCAAAATGGATACTTTACGTAGCATGTTAGCAGCGATTCTAGAAGAAGACGGACATGCTGTCCCCCACAGTTCGATTCGTGGTGAAAAGATCCGCAGATGGATTGAGCAAATGCGGCAAACGATGCGCTTGGATGAACTACAGGCCGCTTTCACCGAACTCTCAAGCGGTGCTCATCGCTATGGCGATGAGTTAGCAGAGCTTTGGGCTATTCAACCTTTATTGCTTGAGCATAGAGAGCAGTTAGCCGATCAAGAACGTGATTTAAAAGCAACGTTAAGAACGATAGAACAACGGATCAGTCAACGTACGGCCGATTATGAACAGCAACGTGACCAAGTTAATGAAACGCTAAGCGAACATAAGGCTGAGCTTAAGCAAGTAGAGCGGCAGTTAGATGAAGCTCAAAGTAAAGCCGATGCTTTTCGTGATGCGAATATTGAGGAGTGGGAACACAAAATTGAGCGTTTGCCAGCCTTGCGGGAGCAAGCTGATGAAGTTAAGCAACAGCGTATTGTGTTACTTGAGGCGCATCAGAGTGAACGCCAACAACTGGATAGCGAGAAGCTCAAGCTGACTGAGCGACAGCAGCGCCGTGATGGTAAGCATCAAGCCAAACTCGATGGGCTTGCTACTGAGCTTGCTGAACTGCACGCGAGCCACAGTGAGGCGTTGGCCGCGCTCCGTGAGCAACATCAACTGCGTCGCAATGAACAAACCGAACGTTGGCGCGATGAGCGCGAGGCGGTCAAACTCAAGTTGGCTGCGCTTCATTCTGAACAGAGTCATAATGCCAATGCGGAAGAGCAACAGCAATTGGATGCGATGGTTGAACGCGTCGCTGACGCGCAAGAGCAGCTGACGTTGCAGCGCGACCAACTGGAGCATGCGCGTGAGCAATTAAACTTAGCCCAACGCAACCGTTTACGCGTCAGCGAAGAACTTAATCGTGAGCGTGAGCAACTCGCTTCGGTCAAGATCGCAATTAAGCAAAAGAGCATTGAGCTTGAGCCCGAACCCGATAGTTTACGAGGCTTTTTACATAGCCAAGCACCGCAGTGGCATGAGACGATTGGTAAGGTCATTTCACCCGCGTTGTTAGAGCGAACTGATCTGAATCCCGTGCTTGGACAAGATAACACCAGTGTATTTGGCTTGCAGCTTGATCTTGCGGCGATTGAAGCGACCTATCACGATGACACAGAGGGTAGAGCTGAACTAGAACGGTTGCAAAAACAACAACAGTCACTGATTAAGTGCGTCGACGAAACCGAACAACAGTTAGCGCGTGAAACTGAACATGTCACTGATGCCGAGGCGCAGCTAAGAATGGTGCAGCAACAGCTTCACAAGCAGCAACGTGAATTAGAATATGCACTGGATGCGCAAGCTCGCTTAAAAGCAGCGATCAAACGACAAATCTCTGAACGGACTGAACAACTAAGTGCGCAGAAAGCGACACTTGAGGAACGCTTGGAGAGCCTTAATGAACATATTGAATTCAGTGCGCAAGAATTGATAGAACAGCAGCGTAGCGCTGAGATAGAGTTAAAAGCGGAGCAGCAAGACGCGGTTGCGCAATTACACGAATCTCAAGACTTTGAGCGGCAGCAGCAGGCTGAGGAACGTGCACAACTCAAAGATGACATTAAAGCATTGGAACGTGCATTCAGTGACAAGCTTGCCCAGCAGGGCGTTAATGAGCACGATATTAACCAGTTAAAGCAGCGAGAGGAACAGCTAAACGAAGCGATACAGCAAGCGCTTGAGCGCCAAGAACTAGTGCGAGAGTATCGCCACTTTAAAGAGTCAGTTTGGCAGTTGGCACGTCCACAATGGCAGCAGAGAGAGCAACAGCTGCAGTCTGAAATTCTCGCGCTTGAAGATAAAAAACGCTTGGCTAAAGATGCCTTTGAGCAAAGCAAGGCTCAAGATGTCGAGCAACGTCAGCGTACCCAATTAACGTTAGAGCAGTCCACTACGCTCTTACAGCGTTTGCGAGAGAGTGTAAACAAGCTCGAACACATACCGACTTTGACACCCGAGTTACAACAGAGCAGGCAAAAAGGGTCGCTAGAACACAGTGATAGTAGTGAACTTATAGGACGCTGCGACGACGTATATGAGCGCTTTTTGCATAGTGATAAAGTGCTGAATGAGCAGCTGCGTCAGTTTGATAATCAATTGCGCCGTGATGCCCAAACTGATTTCCTTAACTTCATGGAAGAAAGTCGAGAACGCATGAATGTAGGTGACGATATTGCTTCCAATTTAGCGCTGTACCAAGCCATGCTGAATTATCTTGAGGAACATCAGCAAGCGATATTGGCGACCGGTCATAATATTAGTAAAGATCTAGTCGACTTCTTTACTGTGTTCAACGATATCCATAAACGCGTGGCTCAATACAGTCGTCGTTTAACGGATGCGGTGGGTAATGAATTATCACTGTCTGGTATTGACCGCGCCGAAGTAAAAATCAGTTCAACCATCGATGCGTTAGGTTTTTGGGAACCTCTCAAGCAGTTTGTCGCAAGCTATGAGCGTTGGCAGGCGTCTGGCGAGCGACTTCCGCACGAGGATTACTTATTACAGCTTGGCATGGTTGCGGATATTTTACGCGCCGATCAAAAGTACAGCATCGAATCGTTGTTAAAGATCGAGCTGTTCTTAACCGAATCAGGTAACGAGCTCGTTATACGAAATGACCGTCAATTAGCAGAATCATCGAGTCACGGTATGGCTTATCTGATCTTGTGTAAATTCTTATTAGCCTTTACACGTTTGTTGCGCACGGATAGCGAGGCGATAACGCTCCATTGGCCGATTGACGAAATCGGTACCTTGGCCTATCACAACGTCGAGAAACTTTTTGATGCGTGTGATAGCAATCACATTCAAATTGTAGGCGCCTTTCCTAATCCTGAGTCTGATGTTTTGATGCTATTTAAGCATCGTTACTTAATTGAGGCACATCCAGATAAGGTTGGTAAAGGACAGTTGAAACGTATTCAACCAAAGGCTTCGGGGCTGTCTGAAAAATTGGCTCACCTCGTGCAACAGGAGTACAGCGCATGATGACATATGGCCCTATCATCGAAACGCTGCTGGCGGGCGAGTTTATCTGTACCCAACGTTTTCCGGAGTATCACCAGCAATTACAGGATGAGACATTACAAAACCAGATAAATGACTATTTACGGCCGCTGAACAGGACAGTGAGCCAGGCGGCGGACGGCAGTGTATTTTTCTTGAGCTATCAGCAGCTTGATAAGCAGGGGCGCGAGCATTTACGTCAACAGTTTACTCAGACTCTGGCTACATTGATGCCGTTACTAGAGTGGCTCACCTTGACACAAGAAGCACTCGGTCATGATAGTACATTGGTTCCGGGCGATACGGTAAAACTGCCAGAGTGGGTGATGGCCTGTGAGGATAATCCAAGCTTAAAGCAACGGCTAGCAAACTTAGCGCGTGATCGCTTTTTTAACTCGCAAGCTGAAACCGTCGATGCGCAAATCAAGCAAATCGCTAAGCGGTTGGTCGAGCATGGTTATTTAATGCAGCCTCATGGTGACAGACCCTACTTTATTGTAACTGGGAAAGTGGATTATTTGATTGATGTGATTCGCTTCATTCGTGACGAAGAAAATTTACCAGTTGACGAAAAACCAGAGCAAGAGGCTTTACTGTAAATGGCGGGAGAGCAAATAAATGTTTCTGATCAGCGAATCGAGCAAGGTGAAAAGCGACTTAATCTGATAGGTCGGCACGCAGCTATTTTAATGCAGGCGTACCAAACCGGTGTTTTAGATGAGCTCAGCGTTAATGAGGGTGTATTACGCAACCTTTTAAATGCACGTATCATTTATCAGCCCGAGAGCGGCCAAGGATATCGTTTACGAGCACCTGTTGCACAACTGATTGCTAATTTGGTTGTGGACGAGCGGCGGCGTTCCATTCAAGCGGACGTAGCGGATAAGCTTGAAGCGATTCGTGGTCAGGTGGATGCATTCAGAAAAGCGCAGCAGCGCAGCGATATCTATCTGGCAGAGTTGAAACTACAGGTGATTGAAGAGCGTGTACATGATTTGGTAGCTGAGTTTGATGAGGCGATTCACAGCTTATGGAATCGCCTGAATACCGATTTTGGTTTTGCCGCTAACCTTGACGAAAAGATGGCTGAAAATCAACGCGCGCAGAATCAAATTGAACGCTTGCTCGAAGGTCTATCAATGATTGACTACGACGAGTGTATTGCGCTCGCGGATGGTCATGTAAAGCTGCGGCATCTTTTAGTCGTTCAGTTACAGCGACGCACCAGCTTGCAGCGCGCCAGCATGCTAGAAATTCAACACCGTATGATTGAATTAATGAGTCGCTTTCGTGAGCAGCAGTCGCGCAGTTTATTGGTTGGTAATATGGCGCAGTTTCTTCGTCAGCATCCCGAACTCAAGATCAGTGATTATACCGAACAAAGTCAGGTACCGACGCTGTTTAATCAAGCTCGTGCTATTCGCGCAGCAGCGCATGTCGATGTCCACAATTCAGATGCTCAGCGTGAAACCTTAGCGGCTTTGCATGATGCATTACAGCAAACGCGGCATTTGCGTGGTGAACAAATACCTTTGAGTGAATCGGCGCAAGCGACCGAGCAGTTTGACGATGAGATACTCGAGACCCAGCAACGCCAATTAAAACAGGATGTTGATCAGTTCTTTATTAATGTTGCTCAAAGTCAGCAGGCGCAATCTGCGCTTAACTACCTTACCCAGCACGAACTGCAGTGGCACGGCGAGATCTGGTTGTTTCAAGTACTCAGTGAATATCAGACGCTTGCTCGCTCCGTACAAGCGCAGTTGCCGCTGCAACGTCACGAGCGTCCTGTAAGCACTACCAACAACGTGCAGATTATAGAAGACTTGGTGGTAACACCACCGAAACGTGTTGCATAGTTGCACGTTGGATTAGGGAAGCCAGATGTCTTGAAGTGGTGTGTCGAGACTGTAGCGATGTCGGATTTGTGCCTGTAGAAGTTCAGCACATGCTAGCGCATCTGTGAGGGCATCATGAGGGGCGTAAAAGGGCAGGTTATAGCGCTCGCGACTGTCCGCAAGACGGATGGATAAAGGTTGTTTGCCCATTAGTTTTGACCATAATGACCGCCGTTGACGATGAAAGCGGGCTTCAATGGCCATGGTATCGATGACAGGGAAGTGAATATGCTCATCAAATCGTGCATCCATCGCTTTTTGCAGAAAAGGGCGCTCAATGCCATTGTAATGTACGACCCAGACCTTGCCTGCAACTAACTCAAGCAGTTCAGGTAAAATATCTTCGATATCCGGTGCTGATTGAATATCAGAATGAGTTATGCCGTGAATCACGACCGATTCGTCGGTTAGGTCTTGTCGTGGTTTGACGACCCACTGCCGCGCTTGTGACATAAAAATACGCTGTGTTGTCATGGGGACGACAGCGATACTAACGATGCTGTTACGCTGGCAATCTAAGCCGGTAGTCTCGAAATCAACAGCGACCATCGGTGCGTCTTTAATCAAGGTCTCTTTATTAACCATGCCCTGTTCAAAATAGTGTTTAAACATCGGCGTTTTGACGTGCGCTGCCCAAGTGGCAAAGTCCGTCGACCAATCGCGCTCAGCGTCGGAGTTAATCACCTCACGCGGTTTTAAGTAAAACATGCCGGCTTAGCCTCCTGCATAGCGGTAACGTAAGTATTTCTGTGCATTGCTGAGAATTTGAAACGCATCCTTTAGATTTTTACGTTCAAAGTCTGAAAGTTGCTCTGGTGCGACATTATTATCGGGTGTGTCGCCTTCAGTTAGAGCAATGGCCTGATGTCGAATACGCACCATTGAGATTAATTCAAGGGCGTCACGTAAATCCGGTCCACGACCTTTGGGGAGTATGTTGGCCTCCATTATGTCCTCTAAGCGAGCGAACGAGTTACGTTGAGTCGAGCCGACCGCCAGCGCATGCACGCGAATCAGGTCAGCCACCGGTGCTGTGCCGCGGCGCTTCGTATTGATACTGTCGCGGTGCTTACCGTCCTTTTCCATCACGAAATCTTTGAAAAAGCCGAGCGGTGGTGTTCTACTCAACGCATTACGCGCCATAGATCCTAAGAAACGCTTATTGTTTTGTGCTTTTACACGAATTAATTCATTAAGCTGCTTGGCAAAACTAAACTCACCCCATACGCCGTCTAAATCAAAAAAGATAGAGGAGTGCAGTAAGCGCTCGGGAGAGGGGTTATCTATCCAATCAGTGAAATACTTTTTCCAAACTCGTAATGGTTGGCGCCACTGGTTATTAGTTGCCATAATACCGCCGGTGCAATACGTATAGCCGCATTCGTGCAAACCGTCCGAGACAAACTTAGCCAACGCTTTGAAATAGGCATCGTGTTCTTTAGGATTAAAATCGTCATGTAATACTAGCGCGTTATCTTGGTCAGTTACGATAGATTGCTCATCACGAGCCATTGAACCGAGCGCGAGAAAGCAGTAGGGAATAGGTGGTGGACCTAACTCGATTTCCGCTAACTCCAGAAGACGTTGCTTGAAGCTACGACCGATGGTCGCCATCGCCGAGCCTATCATTCGTGAATTAGCGTCTTCGTTGACTAAACGAACAAAGCTTGCTTCAACACTTTCTTTAAGTTGTGCCAACTCCTCAAAAGTATTTTGTTTAAAGATACTACTGACTACGTAAAGACTCGACTTCGATTCGTGACGCACGACGTCAGATAAGGCTACAACGCCAATTAAACGCTGTTTTTTTAAAACAGGTAAGTGATGCAGGTTGGTTCTTAGCATGGTTAGCATCGCTTCAAATATGCGTTGATTATGCTCGATATACACCAAGTTAGACGACATTACTTCACGCACGGGATCGTTGGGAGAACGTTCGACCGCAAGCACGCGCTTGCGTAAGTCCTTGTCAGTAATAATGCCGAGTACGTCATCTGGGTTATCACCACAAATGAGTAATGATGACACTTGTTCGTCAGTCATTTTTTGCGCTGCTTCGACGATCGGCGCATCTGACTCTATGATCACCGGTTGACGACTCAGTAATGTCTCGACTGTCTCAATAAACAAATCATTACGTTGTTCCCGTTCACGAACGGCTAAATTAACGCGTTGATGCTCCTCAACTTCGACTGCATCGGCAAAGGCATCATACTCATCGTAAAGTCGATTAAATAATGTGCCTGGCACGTAGTAAATAAGGCTGTCTTCTAATGCTTTGACCGGGTAACGGACGCGCCCCTTTCGTAATAGGCCTGCCTCACCAAAAAAGCCGCCAGCACTGAGACGATTAAACAGTTCGCCATTACGTTTATAGGTCTCTATTGCACCGCTACGTATGACGTGAAGATCGCTAATAGGTTGGTTGTACTCAAGTACCTGCTCTCCTTTTTGAAAATAACCGACTTCTATTTGCCGTGCGATGGTTTGTAGTTCTTCTTCTGGCAAAATGGTAAAGGGGGCGTACTGCTTAATGAAATTTAGAATTTCAACGTGTTCGGCTTCCATGACATCACCTCGGGTACAAAAAAAGCGGCGCTCAGTGCGCCGCCTTTGTTACAAGACAACCGCTGCGCGTTATCCGTTTTTACCGATTCGTGGTTCAGAACGCAAGCCCTGAACGACAGCAACACAGGCTACTAGTAAAACGATAGTGAACGGTAGACCGGCTGAAACGGCCATTGCTTGTAATGCAACAAGTCCGCCGCCTAGTATTAAGGCGATTGCAACCAGCCCCTCAAAAGTACACCAGAAAATACGCTGTGGTACAGGCGCTTCGACTTTACCACCCGCACTGATGGTGTCGATAACTAGCGAGCCAGAATCAGATGAAGTCACAAAGAATACAATCACCAAGATGATACCGATGAACGAGGTTACGGCAGCCCATGGTAACTCTTCGAGCATGACGAACAGTTTGAGTGACAAGTCAGCGTCAACCAAGTCTTGTGCGCCATTAATCACTTGTTCGATAGCAATGTTACCGAATACAGACATCCAAAATACACACGCAAGTGAAGGCACTAATAATACAGATACTAGGAATTCACGCACCGTACGACCACGTGATACACGTGCGATAAACATACCGACGAACGGTGACCATGCGATCCACCACGCCCAGTAGAACGAAGTCCAACCTTGGGTGAAGTTTAAGTCTTCACGTCCGACAGGATTCGAGAGGGCAGGTAGGTTGGCAACGTAGTTGACTAAGTTTTCACCGAAACCTGTAATAATCGCAAGCGTAGGTCCTACAATAATCACGAATAATAGCAGCAGAGCTGCCAACGTCATGTTAATTTGCGATAAGCGCTGTACGCCTGATTCTAAACCAGCCAACACTGATGTCAGTGCGATGGCAGTAATTCCCATTACTAGCAGCACTTCGGTGGTTTCACCTTTTGGTACATCGAACAAAAAGTTAAGACCCGCAGCTGCTTGCGATGCCCCCAAGCCCAATGATGTTGCAAGGCCGAATAGGGTCGCTAAGATGGCAATGGTGTCAATGATGTGACCAGGCCAACCCCAAACGCGCTCTTTCAAAATCGGATAGAAAATTGAACGAACAGTCAGCGGCAAACCTTTGTTAAATGAGAAGAGCGCCAAACCTAACGCGAGGATTGCGTAAATAGCCCATGGGTGAAGTGCCCAGTGGAAGATCGTCGCCGCCATGCCCAGTTCGCGTGCAGCAGCTTCGTTGCCACCTGCGGCTCCTAAAGGCGCCCAGTCAGTACGGACGCCATTTTCCATGGAGATGCCGCCGAGCGAAGATGAGAAGTGAGAGATTGGCTCAGACACGCCATAAAACATTAAGCCGATACCCATACCAGCAGCGAATAGCATCGAGAACCATCCGAGATAAGAGAAATCCGGCTTAGCTTCGGTTCCACCAATTCGAACTCGACCCAAAGGGGTAAAAATGAGTACCAACGCAACAATTACAAAAATATTAGCTGCGCTTAAGAAAAACCAATCGAGGTTTGAGGTGAGCCAACCACGAATACCGCTAAAAAGCGGCTCTGCTTGTTCTTGAAAGATTAGGGCAAACAGAACAAATGCGACAATCGCAAGGCCTGAAACAGCAAAGACCCGATTATGGAAATCTAATCCAAACGGGCCTAAGTTCATCACGACGTTGTCTTGTCCAACTTTGTAATCGGTATTGATGGGATTAACTTCCCCATCAGGGATCATCGGATCCTTTTCCGCCTTACTTTCGTCTATATCCTTGTTCTCGCTCATGGACATCCCCTTTATTTGTTGTGATTAGTGAGTACATTCTGCAAATTTACACTTATTTTACCGAAGTTTAGAGTAAACAGTTCACCCACGCGAGTAAAAACCCTTGTTTTTATAGCAAATGACAGAGGGTTCGAAGTCGTCGTCGGCTATTTTACCGTACCGACTGTGTATAGCCAGCGTTCACCTAGCTTAACAAACTGACTCTGTTCTTCCATCCATGTAAGTTCACCTTGCGCGTTATAAAATGCACGAAAGTGAACGAAACCTTCATTTTCTGAATGATGATGAGACACAACTTGTAGACGGATGAACTCGGGTAGTCCTTCAAGAGATAAATCAGCAGGGCAGTAATCTCGATGCCACGTTTTACGGATATAAGGTAAGTCGCCAATGACATAAGCGGTGTATCTTGAGCGCATCAATTGCTCAGGCGTGTGGGCTTGCTGTTGATTGTTGATTAGCGGCTGGCAGCAGACGCTAAATGGCTTTCCGCTGCCACAAGGACAGGTATTGTGCGGTTCCATTGGACATACTCTTAACTGAAAAGTCTAAAGTATGCCATTTTGTTCATCTGAACCCTAATCAAAACCAAAAGCGAATGTTGAGAAGATAACTGTCTTGTTGGTATTCGGTTTCGGATGCTGTGTCGCGTTGATAGCTTAAGCCCATTGCGGTACGCGGGTTAAACATGTAAAAAGCGCCTAATTCCGTGCGCCAATAGCTGATTTCTCGGGTAAGGTGGCTATATCGCGCTGACGCATAAAACGTTAGTTGTGTTTGGGTTTGGTGTTCGATACCGAGTTTAATACCGGGGCCGATTTCCTGGTCCTCTACACGCGCTTTTCCGCTGTCTGTTTCCATCGTTAGTCGTTGTAGTAATAGCTCAGAGAATAGGCGAGTCTTAGCGTTGAGAAAATGATGAGTTCCGATACTTGCGGTGAGCTCATCGGTTAACAGATCAACATCGTTGTAGCGGGTCTCGGAAAACCGCCCCGAGAGTCCGACGTACCAATCATTTTGCCATTGCAGTCGTAACTCCGCCAGGGCTCCACCACCGTCAAAGGCATTTTGCTTGGAGCCTCCATCCATATCTACTTCAGTGCTTATGCCACTCAACGTTAATTGGTTCAATGACTGAGCTGGCAGCGTATATGAGCTTTGCGCAAGACTAGGAAATGAAACAGATGCAAGTAATGCTAACGGTGCTATAGAAAATCGAACTTTCATATTTTCCTCTCTGAAAAAAATTTTCGCAGAGGAGATTAGCTTGAGACTCTTTAGCTCACTATCAGTGAAATTACTTAACCGTTGTACGAATTGCCAGACAACCAGTGGGTTTAGTTAATCGATATGCGCTAATCTGACGTATAACAATTGGGTTTAACAGGTTAAATTCTGGAGTGTTTAGTAGTGAGTCAGCAACTTTCAAATATGAGCCGAGTTATCATTTTTTATGATGGCGGTTGCCCGTTATGTGTTAAGGAAATGAAGCATTTAAACAAGCTGGATAAAAGTAACCGTTTGGTGTTTGAAAACATCAATGCTGAAGACTTTAACCTACGCTATCCGCACATTGACCCGGTTGCCGCTAACCGCTATTTGCATGGTGTCGATAGCAATGGAAACGAAATTTATGGGCTTGATGTGACGTACGCCGCTTGGCAGGCAGTCGGTAAAGGCGCTTATATTGCGCCTCTCAGGTGGCCGATTATTCGCTGGCTAGCAGATAGCGTTTATTTGCTGTTCGCGAAGCACCGAAACCGTATATCGCGCTGGTTAACGGGTCAAGAGCGTTGCGAACAGTGTAATCTTTGAGTGCGACTCGATTTACAGCCAACGGGGTGTAGTCGACTTGTAGCGAAGATACACCTCTCCATGGCTCTTTTCGAGTGCGGTTTCCTCGTGTTGCACCTGCAACACGAGCATGGATATACCGGTGACCAGACACAGCAGCGTAAACACTGATGGGAACGCCAAGAATAAGCCTAGCTGGCCTAAAAGTATGCCCTTAAATATCGGGTTGCGCGTGCGCTTGAATGGACCCTCCACCAATAGTGGATGCTTGGTGTTATCATCAATTCCTGAGCGCCATTGAGCCTGCATATAAGCATGACTAAAACTAACGAAAAACAACGATAACAACATCAAAGTGACGCCGAGGTACACCACAACGGGCTGATAAAATACGTCGAATACACCTAAATAACCGTCAATATCCCAACCCACACGAGCGATACAAAGCAGTAATATGAGCGTACGAAATACGTTAAAAGTTTGTCGAATCCACCACTGCGCTGTCATAGGTTGCCCAGCATGAACTTGTTTTTGTTGAGTTCGCACTTTCCGACCTAAAGCGACACTGCTGTAATGAATGGCAATGATTGTAAAGTAAATAGCAAGAAAATACTGACTCAATGTGTCAAAGTTGAACACATGAAACTCCTATATTTTCGAATGAATATGCCATCTATTCTACTATAATTTTAAACAAATAAAACCCTAGTGAGTGCGCGCTCAAAAAAAGCCATGTTTGCCTTTTCGAGAGCGTCGTGCGAGCCTTAACGATTATTTTTGAATGTTTCAAATAATACTGGAGTTCAGAATGACACGAGGCATTGGCTACCAAACGCAAACGGAGGCATTAGCCCAGTTGGTTAATATGGCTGACGAGGCGCAGCCGATTGGCATTGAAGAGTACAATCACCGTATTGAGCGTGCTCAGATACTCATGAAAGCGCAGGGTATTGATGCCATTTACCTCAATGCGGGTACCAATCTTGAGTACTTTACTGGATTGCGGTGGTATCCGAGTGAACGGTTAGTAGGTGCCATTATTCCCGTCGAAGGTTCGCCGCGGCTCATAGCCCCAGCGTTCGAATTAGGTTCTTTAAAGCAAGCGATGCAAGTGCCACTCGAACCGCTATTATGGGAAGAGCATGAATCACCCATTGAGCTGATGGCAAGCACGTTAAAGGACACGTTCGGCACTCAATTAAGACTGGGAATTGACGAATCGACGGCATACAGTTTCGTTGCTCGACTCGAGACGTTCGTGCCTGCACAGCAATTATGTGATGCTAAAACGGTCATTGCTGAGTGTCGAATGCACAAATCAGATGCTGAACTTGCACTCATTCAAACAGCGATGGATATGACGATTGCCGTTCATCGTGCAACAGCATCAATGCTCAAGGAGGGGATCAGTGCCACCGAAGTACGCTCGTTTATTGATGAAGCGCATCGTCGTGTCGGCGCACCGGGTTCTTTTTTCTGTATCGTCTTATTTGGTCAAGCAACCAGTTACCCGCACGGAGTACAGCACGAGCAATACTTGAAAGCCAACGATTGGGTGCTGATCGATACGGGCTGCAAGCTGCACGGCTATCACTCTGATATCACACGTACCTATGCTTTTGGTGAAGCGACGTCTGAACAACGTGAGTTCTGGCAGTATGAGCGCCAATTGCAACACGTTGCTTTTGACGCGGCACGTTTAGGTCAGCCATGCTCTAGCGTGGATGATGCAGTGCGACATGAACTCGCCCGCTTATCGCTTAAACCTGATTACCAGCTACCGGGCGTGCCTCATCGAACGGGACATGGCATTGGCATGGATTTGCATGAGTGGCCTTATTTAGTGGGAGGCGATGATACCCCGTTGGCACAGGGAATGTGCTTTAGCAACGAGCCTATGTTGATTCAGCCGGAACAGTTTGGCGTTCGTTTAGAGGATCATTTCTATATGACTGACGAAGGACCGAAATGGTTTACCGAACCGTCTCGGTCGCTGGATGATCCGCTCAATCTAGGGTGATCATTTTACGGGGGTCAACAACAACTGTTGACCCAGCTGAGTAACCGGACGTGCTTGGTTACTCAGTAACACGACGCCACGATGACCATCTAATGTAAATCCAACATAACTGGTAAACCCAGCTGTTTGACCGTTATGCCAAGCCCATCGTTGTTGACCTTTGTTTTGAATTAGCCAACCCAGTGCCTGTTGAGTCTGTGTGCTCAGTGACTCGCGCGGCTCTAAAACCGTTTCTACCGTGTCTTTTTGTGATTCGGGTGGTTGCATCATGAGCTTTATGTAAGAAACCATATCATCAACAGTGGATACCACAGCGCCTGCGCCCGCCATCGCGTCAAAATACCAATGAGATGTTGTATCGCCATCGAAACGATGACCTTGAGCGAGGGCGTTAATATGTGCTTTAACGTGATCCTCATTCTCCAAGGCGAGGTAACTGTGATTCATGTTTAATGGTTTAAACAATGATTGAGTGAGCAGTGTATCGAGTGATTGATGGTGAAAAGCGACCAGCGTTTCGGCAAGCACGGAATAGCCAAAGTTTGAATATTGATAACCCTTGGGTGATGATAATTCAGTGTTGCGCAGTGCATCGGATAGTTGATTAAGATGATAGTCGGCATAAGGATTAGTGTCGTCCGTTACATCAAGATTGGCAGGTAGCCGCGGTAAACCCGAGAAATGAGTTGCCAGAGAAACTAAAGAAATATCACCGATGGGCTTTGGCAACTTATCCCAAACCTCCGCTAGTTGCGTGTCTTGGGCTAGCGATTCGTTGGCTAGATCTTCGGCTAGTAAAAATGCCACCATGGTCTTGGTTACCGAGCCAATTTCAAATTGGGCATCCTTAGGTACGTGATGAGTAAAGCGTTCTACCTGCCACTGACCGTTACTGTACGTAATTACCGCGCCATCGACGTTATAGTCGGCAGGGTTTACTTGCTGTGTGCTGGACGTCTGTTCTGTCGCTTTTATACACAAGGTAAGCGGTAATTTTCCGCCTTGAGAAAACTGGCCTTTATAACACTGCGATGATTCACTCTCAGTCAGGATGCCCGAATAAGATGCACCAATCATGCTGGCTTGAAATGTAAGTTGCGTGTCATCAATGTTCACCTGATCAACCGGAATACCAAAGGACTCCTGCGCAGGGCTGTCGAGCGTCGCTAGATAGCCATTCGCTAAAACAGCGATATTCAGCTGCAGGGGCAGTGATGTATTGGCATTAATATCCAATGTGCCTTTATAAGTGCCCTCAAAGCGCATCCGTTGCTCATCATTACTGGCTAACCTAGAGAGCTCAATCGGCATTGCTTGACCCTGTTTCCATTCACCGCTCAGTTTTTGGTTATTCAGTTGACCAGAAAATTGCGCATCGAGCTCGTCAGATTGGATTGTTAGTTGATTATTTTTGATAGCGGCTGAGCTGGCTGGAAAGTCATGCATGCCTTGATTTGGGCTGTCAATGAGGACGTTTACTTCACCATCTTCATTATGACTGATATCAAAACCGAGTACGATAGAAACCCCTTGACCCAGATTGAGCTGACCGCGCCAAGTACCCGAGAAATCACTCGCTGATGCCATTGGGATAACTACGAAGAGTAAACAGAGTAAAAGTTGTTTCATGAGACGAACGGGTTAATAAAAATGATGAGTATTTTATCGTTTAATTTGGTGAATAAATCAACGGAATAGCCAATATTATTTTATTTTCAATCGAAAAATTCTGTTAGGACGACCGTTTTAATAACT
>NZ_DEYI01000065.1:0-34878 GCF_002364475.1 Idiomarina sp. UBA3162 | reverse complement strand
AGGTTTTTCAGCAACGATTGACGACCCGAATCATTCATCGCGTAGCTCGTTTATGCTCATCCCATTGTTGCCTATATTTCTTTGTTTTAGCGTTGTCGATAGTCCAGACGGGACACTCGCACAAATTATGAGTATTTTACCCGTTTCATCATTCATGATGATGCCTGCGCGCTTGGCACAAACCGATGTCGCTTGGTGGCAAATAGGCCTCAGTTTAGCGTTGTTAGTGGTCAGTCTTATCTGGATGCGGAACGTGGCGGCTCGTCTGTTTGCTATGGGGATACAATTCTATGGCAAAGAACCTAGCTGGAAAGATATTTGGAATGCCATACGAGGCTAATGCTTAAACTAAA
Source organism: Idiomarina sp. UBA3162 (assembly GCF_002364475.1). Taxonomy (NCBI): domain Bacteria; kingdom Pseudomonadati; phylum Pseudomonadota; class Gammaproteobacteria; order Alteromonadales; family Idiomarinaceae; genus Idiomarina; species Idiomarina sp. UBA3162. The sequence continues at coordinate 34,525 of NZ_DEYI01000065.1, read as the reverse complement.
AAACGCCGCACAATGCGGCGTTTTTTATGATGCTCAAGACTTACTTGATTTGCTCAATATGGTCGATAGCAAAAGGCGGTTTGTCTTCTGCTTGTTCGACTAAGAATGAGTCCATCCAGCGCATCAGTCGAATGCTATAATCGAGTTGCGCTGCCATATGACGGTTACCATGTCCTTCCCCTGGGTATAACACCAAGCGGACGGGTACATTGCCGTGCGTTTTAAGGTAACGATAAAGCTCCATTGATTGCGATGGATGCACACGAGTGTCTTCCTTGCCATGCATAATAAGGATAGGCGTGCGCGCTTTTTCTGCGTGATAGATAGGTGAACGCTCGAGGTACCATTGCCATTTGTCCCAAGGATAGCTGCGAGCGTGTACCGCGTTCATTTCTTTGGCAATATCGGTCGTACCAAACTTAGAAAGGTTATCGCTGATACCAACAAACATCACGCTTGCGGCAAAGTGTTCAGTTTGAGCGGTCGCACCCCAAGCTGAAGCGTAACCACCATAAGAGCCACCCGTGATCCCAACGCGAGCTTCATCAGCTAGACCCATATCGACAAGATGCTGTTTGCCATCAACAATATCGTCAAATTCTTTACCCGCGTAGTCATTTTGACTGAGTTTAGAGAACTCCACACCACGGCCTGTGCTACCACGATAATTAGGGAAGAATAACGCGTAACCTTGCGCAGCCGCATGTTTCACTGGCGACGAGTAACGATCTAACCAGCCGTTAGAGTAATGTGACTCAGGACCTCCATGAATAACCATAATCAAAGGGTATTTTTCACCTTCTTGATAGTCAGTTGGATAAACAACGATTCCTTCGAGTTCAAGACCATCGCGAGCTTTATAAGTGATTGTTTCCTGCTTAGGCATTGTCACCTCTTCTAACCATGGGTTAGAAACGGTTAAACGGTCTAACCCACGCGAGGTAAACTCAAATGCTTCATTAGGATGGGCAGGGCGGTTGCCTCGCAATACAATTTTATCCACGCCAGCAGCGCCGTCTAAACCGGTAAAGATCGCTTCACCCGCGTCAATCAAGTCACGATTCTCCAGGAACTGCAAGGTTAACGCTTTGACTTCTGATTCGGTGCCCCGGTGACCTAGCCAAACTAACTCCTGCTCAGTACGCCAGGTAAAGTCTTGGATTGAACCTTGGTAATCGGGTAGTACACGACGAATGGTAGCGTCTTGCGTATTGTATACCTTGAGTACGCTGGCTGATGGATCGTTATAATCAGCGGCACTGATCAATGCAACATACTGACCGTTTGGTGAAAACTCAGCTTTGCCCAGCTTTCCTTCAGTAGCAATACTTGCAACAGTCTCACCATTTAAAGACATGATGTGGTATTGGCTGCTCATGTAAAGATCATCTACTAACGGCGTTGGCGCGGTGCGCACCAATAGTTGCTCGTCATTTGGACTCCATTGAGCAGAAATGACCTGAACATCATCAGCCGTCACTTGCTTGGCTTCTGCATCGGCTTGGTTCAAGTCGACTTGGTATAAATGACGGTAGGTGAGATCCTCTTCGTAGACTTCTGCTTTGAAACCGTACTCAGCCTCTTTTTTGGCGTCTTTGTCGCTGCTACCCGTTGAAAGAAAAATGAGTGACTGACCATCTGAACTTAAATCGTACGCTGTGATTGAGCCATCGAATTCGTACACTGATTGGACGCCACCACCGGCGAGTGGAATACGATAGAGTTCGCTGTAATCATCACCTTCACGCTTAGCGGTGAAGTAAACATATTCGCTGTTAGGGCCGAACTCAACGTCAGAGAAAGATTCATCTTTGCTCAAATAAACTGTTTCTTTACCATCACTCGTCCGAATAACTAATTCGGTTTTACCACTGTCGTCCTTGTCGGTATAAGGGCGCGCAGGGTAGTACTTGGTAATAGCCGTGAATTGACCGTTAGGGGATAGGTTGACATCGACAACCGATTGGGCTGTAACCGTCTCCATTAATGTCATTTCGCGAGCCTGTCCTGTTACAGCCAAGCCCAACAAACTGACAGCTCCGAGCGTTCTCGCTATCATGGTGTTCTCCATTTAAGGTTGTTGTAATTTATTCTACTTTAGCACGTCGAGTAGCCTCTGCACCGCGAGCGACAAGACGCACTTGTTGTATTGTTTGTTCTGCGATCTGAAGCCGTTGGGTATCATCGACGTCGAAGCAGTCGGCACCTGCACTGAATACAATTTTTACGATCGCATCAGACTGTAAGTCAGCGAGTAGAGCGCTAAAGCCTTGCTCGTCACGTAAATATTCAATGAGTTCGGCTTTAAAATGTTCGAGCTCACGCTCAACTGCCTTACGGAATTCACGTGAGCGCCCTGTACGCTCTTGTAATAGCAGTCTAAAAATAGCGGTGTTGTCAGCCACAAATTGCATGAACGTCTCGATTGAAACCCGAATAATCGAGCCGCCTTTGTCAATACGCTGACGCGCTTGTCTAAGCAGTTGTCGAAGCGTCAAACCGCACTCGTCGACTAGCGTGAGTCCGAGCTCATCCATATTACGAAAGTGGCGATAAAAAGAGGTGGGGGCGATACCTGCTTCACGAGCAACTTCGCGAAGACTCAGACTTGAAAAGCCGGTTTCCGCGCTCAACTGGTTCATTGCGGCGTTAATTAAAGCGCGTCTGGTTTTTTCTTTTTGTTGCGCTCGCACACCGAGCGTTTGGGCTTTTTCCAAAATAGTGTCCAAAACTGTGCTTCATATCTTAAATAGAATAATAACATAGCTTAAAAGACAATCATTGCTTGAGTTTTTTTATTAAAGAAGTAGAATTCAGCGTACAGGTGTTAGCTGTTCTGTAAAGATCAGTTGGAACTACCTGGCGTGGTAAGAATTAACTAAATGTGAGTTACGAATGAATTCGATTAATGCAAAACCCCCAATCATCTGGTTGAACGTTTGGGTGTTCGCAATCACCTTCGCCATTGCGGCGGTCGGTGTACCTGTTTATGCCTATGTACATGGCATTGATTCAAGTCTCTGGTGGGCGATGATAGGAACGGCCTGTTTCGCAGGCATTTCGATCACCGCCGGTTATCACCGTTTATGGTCTCATAAGGCTTATAAAGCGCACCCTATTGTGCGTTTCCTGTTCGCAATTGGCGGTGCCGTTGCGTTGCAAAATAGTGTGTTGCACTGGTCAAGCGATCACCGTGTGCACCATACGCATGTCGACGATAATGATAAAGACCCCTATTCAGCGAAGCGTGGTTTTTGGTATTCGCACATCGGTTGGATGTTACGCGAGTATCAAGCTAGTCGTTATAGCGATTACAACAACGTTAAAGATTTACAAGAAGACCCGATTGTCATGTGGCAACACAAGCATTACTTGTCACTCACTTTGATCACTAACTTTGGTTGGCCGTTGTTATTTGGCTGGATGATCGGTGACGTATTAGGTGGTTTGTTGGTTGTAGGGGTGTTGCGTCTTGTACTCAATCACCACACCACATTCTTTATTAATTCGCTAGCCCATATTTGGGGCTCGCAACCTTATACCGATAAAAACACCGCGCGGGATAATGGTGTGCTCGCTTTTTTGACCTTTGGCGAGGGCTATCATAACTACCACCATATCTTTTCGGCGGATTATCGAAATGGTATCCGTTGGTATCAATTTGACCCAACAAAGTGGTTGATCCGTGGTCTATCGTACCTTGGACTGACAAGCGACTTGAAGCGCACATCGGGTTACCAAATTGAGCGTGCTAAGTTGACCATGCAACTAACGCGTGTATCGAAAAAAGCGAAGTCAGCACCGCAGGTGTTAATCGATAGCGCGCACGAACACTATCAGCAGATGGCAACCTGTTTGCGCGAGTACTATCAAACACGTAAGAAACTGTTAGATGCAAAGGCGAAGCAGTTGAAAGAGCAGGTGCACTTTGACGGTTTGCAAGAGCGTATTGATGAACTCAAGGAAAATCTTGAGGAACAACAACGGCATTGGCGTTCATTGCTGACCGAGATTAAGCGTTACGCTTGAATCTGAATAAAAAATCAACAATAATGAGCACATACTTAATTGAATTGAGGAGTGCTCATGGATATTAATAATGTGTTATCTGCGGGTTTGCAGGGTATGCAACGAGCAAGTCAGCAAGTCACTGAAGCTAGTGCAGAACTCGCTAATCCTCAGGATAGTAATGCCCGTTGGCAGCAAGCCGACACAGATTCTGTGAATGGCTCGGAAACTGCGAGTGAGACGCTTAACAGTGTTCCAGCTAACACGGCGACTGATTCGTTGGTTTCTTTAGCGCAAGGCGAACAAGTATTTGAAGCTAACACGCGAAGCGTCGAAACAGCTGACGAAGTACTGGGTACTTTAATCGATACCAAGGTGTGATTATCTTTGAATATCTCACCTGCGTTACCTCCTTATCCCCCGATTACAGCACCTGCTAGTGAACAGCTAGCAGGTGACAATCAACAGCGTCCTGCAGTAAAGCAACCCGAGTCAGTTGAGGGTGAGCAGACGTCGCAATCGAAAGCCGATGATAAGTCAGGCAAAGCAGAAGAACGCCCATCGAAGCCGTCCAATAGCGAGGAGGCGCAAGCAGCGCAAGAGTTGCAGGAGTTAAAGCAACGCGACCAAGAAGTGCGTGTGCACGAGCAAGCGCATGCGGCAGCAGGTGGGCGCTATGCTGGAGCACCTAGTTATGAATATGAACGCGGTAGTGATGGAAAATCGTATGCCGTAGCGGGTGAAGTGCAAATTGATGTCAGTGTGGTGGAGGGTGACCCGCAGGCCACAATTGATAAGATGGCCATTGTTAAGCGAGCTGCACTGGCACCGGCTGAACCTTCAAGTGCTGACCGTTCTATTGCCTCTGAGGCAACCCAAAAAGCATCGGCAGCTCGTGCTGAATTAGCCCAGCAGCAACTCAACCCTGAGCAAAGCCAGCAAGCACAGCCTAGCTTTGCAGCCGATAAAGAATCACCTTCAGCGGATGAACAATCTAAAGAATCTGCTAGCACCGTAGTGGGCGCACGCTACAGCAAAGCGGTAAGCCCGAGTGCCGACCCGGGCTTTAGGGTGTCTGCCTAATCTTTTTTCGCTTTAGCGAAGGCATCGGCAAACGCGCTACCCATCGCAGATGATGCTTTATCTACAGGTTTCTTTTTGGTTTTAGCCGTCGCCGATGACTTGCCCTGCTTATCAGTCTTCTTCGCAGGTGCTGCATCATCATGTTTGCGCATGCTGAGGCCGATACGTTTTCTATCAATATCAACTTCAACAACACGTACCTTTACGATATCACCTGCCTTCACAACCTCACGAGGATCACTTACGAAGGTATCGGCGAGCGCAGAAATGTGAACAAGACCATCTTGGTGTACGCCAATATCCACAAATGCACCGAAATTGGCAACATTGGTGACGACCCCTTCTAACAGCATGCCGGGCTCAAGATCAGCGACTTTCTCTACACCTTCTTTAAACTGTGCGGTTTTGAATTCAGGGCGAGGGTCACGCCCGGGCTTTTCAAGTTCGCGAACGATGTCTCGCAGCGTCGGTAAGCCGACCGTCTCGGTGACAAAAGCATTTAAATCGAGTTGGTCAATCGCTGTTTTGTTACCAATGAGCTGATCAACGGCGATGCCTGCTTTGTCAGCCATTGACTCGACAATGTGATAAGACTCGGGGTGAACAGATGACGCATCCAGCGGGTGCTGGCCTTCATTGATGCGCATGAATCCGGCACTTTGTTCAAACGCTTTAGGTCCCATGCGTGGAACGTCCATCAAGGTTTTACGAGTAGAAAAAGCGCCATGTGTATCACGGTACTCAACGATGTTTTTGGCTAACGTTTTGGATAGGCCTGCCACGCGTTGCAAGAGCGCTGCTGAGGCACGATTAACGTCAACGCCGACAGCGTTTACGCAATCCTCAACAACGGCATCGAGACTTTGAGCCAGTTGCGCCTGGCTAACATCGTGTTGATACTGACCCACACCGATCGACTTCGGTTCAATTTTAACCAGTTCAGCCAGCGGATCCTGCAGACGACGGGCAATTGACACTGCACCACGCAAAGCAACATCCATGTTCGGAAACTCTTGCGCAGCGAGCTCCGATGCAGAATAGACAGAAGCACCTGCTTCGTTGACCATTACCTTGGCCGCTTTAACATCGGCATTCGCTTTCAGCATCTCGGCGACCAAGCTATCGGTCTCGCGTGAGTGGGTACCATTACCGATGCTAATCAACTCCACTTTATGCTGTTTACAGAGTCCGGCTAAGGTACGCATTGCCTTGTCTTTTTGGTTCTGCGGTTGAAACGGAAAAACAGTATTAGTATCGAGTACCTTACCCGTTTCATCGATAACTGCGACCTTCACCCCGGTGCGAACGCCCGGGTCGAGACCCATCGTGCGTTTGGCACCCGCTGGCGCGGCCATGAGCAAATCAGCCAAGTTATTTGCAAAAACTTGAATTGCTGCGCTCTCGGCATGCTCACGTACACGTGCCATGAGTTCGGTTTCTAGATGGAGCGATAGTTTTACTTTCCACGTCCACTGTACCACTTGGGCGCGCCAAGCATCAGCGGGTCGACGTTGATCGGAGAACCCGACAAACTCAGCAATCATCTGTTCAACGTCGGCATCTTTCTGTGTTTCTAGCGAGGGCGCTGGATCCAACGATAACTGTAAGACGCCTTCGTTTCGACCGCGAAAAAGAGCGAGTGCGCGGTGCGATGGTATACGGTTAAATGCTTCAGCAAAGTCAAAATAATCGCGGAACTTGCTACCTTCTGTTTCTTTGCCTTTGACTACTTGAGCGCGTAAGTGAGCATGTGTCCATAAGTGGTTTCTTAGCTGTTTTAGCAACTCAGCCTGTTCCGAGAACCGTTCCATTAGGATAGCTCGAGCGCCATCCAATGCATCTTTTGGCTCATTAATTTTGTGCTCTGTATTGAGGTACGCGTTAGCGGTTTCGTCAGGTGTTAAGTCTGGATTGTGCCAAAGCTGGTCGGCTAAGGGTTCAAGCCCTGCTTCAATCGCAATCTGACCTTTGGTGCGACGTTTGGGTTTATAAGGTAGGTAGAGGTCCTCGAGCTCGGTCTTGGTATCTGCCGCATTAATTTTGGCGGCTAAATCATCGCTGAGCTTTCCTTGCTCCTCGACTGAACGCAAGATAACGCCGCGACGTTCTTCTAATTCCGTTAAATAATTCAGGCGTTGATGCGCTTGTCTCAGTTGCGTGTCATCAAGGCCGCCGGTGAGCTCCTTACGATAACGCGCAATAAATGGGATGGTGGCACCCTCGTCGAGCAATTTGATAACTGCTGTTATTTGCTTTTCTTGTACGCTGAGTTCCTGCGCGATTTGCTGACTAATTCTTTCCATAAGTTACTCTACTTCTAAATCCAACTGGCCTCTATTGGCTCGGCTTTGCGTTACTGCAATCCGTTTCGCTAAAGGCGTGATACTGTATTTTATTAATGAACCAACATTGCTCGCCTTTCGGGGTCACAACGATGACTTCATCATCGACATGCTTCTTTAAAAGTGCTCTTGCCATCGGCGCATCGATCGAGACTACGTCTTTCGAGTCATAAATCTCATCAGGCCCAACAATCTGAAAACGACGGATTGTACCTTGCTCGTCTTCTATCTCAACAAATGCACCAAAAAATACTTGTCCATCTTGTTGAGGTGAATAATCGACCACCTTGAGCTGATCAAGGCGCTTACTCAAATAACGAATCCGGCTATCGATGCGGCGCAGCTTTTGCTTATTGTATTTGTAATCTGCATTCTCACTGCGGTCACCAAGGCTCGCAGCCCAAGAGACCTTTTCAACAGTTTCTCGGCGCTCAACACGCCATAAATGATTCAGTTCTTGTTGCAACTTATCGAAGCCATTTCGAGTGATAAGATTCGTTTTCATAATGTTTTAATGAATGTTATATATAGAATAATAAATATGCACGATCGCAACATAAGTGTGATTTTTATTCATCAAAAATGATATTAAGCAAAGGTATCTGTCATTTGCGCATAATACTTACGTTTCTTCTTTGTCTCAGTTTATACGTTCCCGCGAGCGATGTCTTTGCTGATTCCGTAAAGCATCTGAAAGTTGGGGTGTATGACAATCCACCCAAACTTTTTCAGTCCGATGAGGGAGAAGTATCGGGGATTCTCGGCGACTTGCTTAGCCATATCGCCGAGCAGCAAGGTTGGCAACTTCAGCCAGTAGTGTGCGAGTTTGCTGACTGCTTAACCTTACTCAAGGAGGGACACATAGATATATTGCCTGATGTGGCGATGACGCAAGATCGTGCTTCGTTTATTTCTGTTCACACCGAGCCTGCACTACTGAGCTGGTCAAAAATTTATACCCGCTCAGGCGCAAATATTCGCGATATTTTTGATCTAGAAAACAAACGCATTGCCGTGGTCGATGGCTCTGTTCAACAGAGTTATTTGACTGATATTGCGACGGGTTTTGATACGCCGCTTATTTTGACACCCGTCACAAGTTTTGAAAGTGGTTTTCAGCAGCTATTAGATGCACAAGTGGATGCTGTTGCGAGTAATCAATTTTTTGGTGATAACTATGTGGTGGACAAAGCGCTCGAAAGTACGCCTATCGTATTTATGCCGACAGAACTCTATTACGCCGTTGCAAAAGGTACTCACAAGGAAGTACTCAATAGTATCGACAAGGCGTTAGCCGCGCTCAAGGCTGATAGTGATTCAGCGTATTATCAGATACTTGACAGTTACGAGCCCGCTACCAAGCTGATTGAGCTGCCCAAGTGGATATGGTATGTGATGAGCCTACTGGTGTTGTTAACCATTGGCTTTATTATATTCAACCGCATGCTGAAGCGCCGAGTGCAGGAAAAGACACAACAACTCGCGGTGAGCGAAAAGCGTCTTGAAGTCATTTTGAATAGTGTCGATGCCTGCATCTTTATTAAAGATTGCGACTTAAACTATCAGTATGCAAACCAGCGCTGCGCTGACTTATTACGTATGCCATTGGAGCAAATCAGCGGCTCAAATGATCATGAACTATTTTCAAAGCCGATGGCAGACTTCCTTAATGAAAAAGATCGCCATGTGCTGAGCACACGAAAGCGACTCGCCTATCAGGAACAGCATGTTGATCAACAAACGGGTGAGGAACGACTATTCTGGTCAGTAAAAGTGCCATTAACGGCACCTGACGGGAAGCTTATCGGTATTTGTGGTATTGCGACCGATGTATCGGAGTATGAAGCGTTAAAATCGGAAGTGCAGAAACTCGCCAACTTTGATCCCCTAACCAATTTAGGGAACCGACGCACATTAATCGACAACCTAGCGGAACGATACTCAAAAAATAGCTTTGCCCCATCGGATTGGTTGATGTTCGTCGATATTGATCAGTTTAAGACGCTTAATGATCGCTACGGACACGATGTCGGTGACCAATTACTCACACAAGTAGGTGAGCGCATCAAGTCTCATTGTAAAGAAGATGAGATTGTTGGCCGGCTCGGCGCCGATGAGTTTTATTGTCTGAGCCAATCAATCCATGGTCAGCGGGGTTTGTCTGATTTAGACGAGTGGCTGAACCAGCTTGTTATAAAGCTTAAAGCCCCATTTTGGATAGCAGACACGCAACTGTCAGTGTCATTTAGCTTTGGATTGGTTAGTTTGGCCGACTGCAAAGACTACCTCGAGGCCATGAAGGCGGCTGACTTATCGGTTCAGCAGGCGAAAGTTTCAGGTGGTGACTGTATTCGGTTCTTTAATGAGCGGATGCAACAAGAGTTTAACCAACGACAAGTACTCCTTGATTCATTAAAAGCAGCGATCACCGATCAGCAACTATCACTTGCTTATCAGCCCCAGTACCGTCAAACGGAAACCGGGGAAACTCGGTGCATTGGCTTTGAGGCGTTACTGCGGTGGCATGATGATGAACACGGTTATGTTTCACCGGGCGAGTTTATTCCATTAGCCGAGTCGAATGGACTGATGTCGCAATTGCATCATCTGGTGATGGACCGAGTTACTCAAGATATGGACGTTTTGGGTCACTGTTTCACTGATGATAACTGGGTCGTGGCCATTAACGTGAGCGCGAGCCAAATTAGAGCGAGTGACTTCTTACACGATCTTAAACAACGTATTGATGCAGAACCTCGCTTGGCTCGACACCTTGAGCTTGAGATAACCGAAAGTGTGCTTATTGACGACATCGATGAAGTGGCTCAGCTGATGAGAGATGTATCTGCGACGGGAATTCAGTTTGCTTTGGACGATTTTGGAACGGGTTACTCATCGTTGATTTACCTCAAGCTATTGCCGCTCAGACGGTTGAAAATCGATCAAGGTTTCGTCAAAGATTTACTGACCGACCGCAGTGATGAGGCGATTGTTAAAACGGTCATTGCATTAGCCAACGGCTTAGGTCTCGAAACTATCGCTGAGGGCGTGGAGACTAAAGAGCAGCAGAACCGCTTAGTCGAATTGGGTTGTAATCAACTGCAAGGGTTTTATTTAGGACGCCCTGAACCGCTAGCGCATTGGCAAAAAGACTGATATTATCATTATATCTAAAAACATATTGTAAGAGGTTAAAATGAGAACCTTACGTTTCCTCTTGATTGCGCTGGCCATGGTTGCGAGCTTCAACAGCCTTGCTCAACAAACGATTGAGGTGACCGTTGAGCAACAGCCTGAGTGGCTGAAAATCAATGGTGTAGTAGAGGCGACTCAACGTTCCACAGTCTCTGCGCAAACGGCGGGAACGATCGTTGAGTTACCGTACGATGTCGACGATACCGTAGAGCAAGGCGCCTTGATTGTAGGGTTAGACGACTCCGAGCAACAAGCACGTTTACAACAACGTGAGGCGGAACTCGCGAGTGCAAAAGCAACGCTAGATCAGAATCAAAAGCAGTTTCAACGCGTTCAACAGTTGTTCCAACAAAACTCGGTATCTACCTCGGAACTGGATCAAGCAAAGACAGCGCTTGAACGCGCACAGTCGTCGGTTAAGCAAGCTAAGGCAGGACTCGAAGAAGCGCGTAAACAGTTATCCTATACACGCGTCACCGCACCTTATGCCGGCATTGTCACTGATCGCTGGGTGGATTTAGGCGAATCAGTCCAACCCGGACAGCGACTCATCACAGGTTTGTCACTCGAGCAATTGCGGGTGGTAGCAGACGTACCTCAGCAATTTAATACGTTAGCACGGGACTTTTCTGCGGCGCAGATCCAACTGGATAATGGCGTATCTATCACTGCGACAGCACTCACGTTTTTTCCCTATGCTCAGCAGCCAAGTCATAGTTTTAAGTTGCGAATGCTGGTGCCGTCACAAGGCTTGCGACTATTACCGGGTTCTGCGGTCGATGTATGGCTAAAAATCGGTGAGCGTGATGTTATTCAAGTGCCCCGCTCTGCTGTGCATATTGATGGGGAATTGCGTGCGGTGTATGTCCTCGATAAGGGCAACACTCCGCAACTAAGGCAAGTATATACAGGGCGCATCACTCGAGACCATGTCGAGATACTGGCGGGTCTCAACCCAGGTGAGCGCGTGGCTCAAGACTGGAGTCGGATTCGTTATGAGTAAGCCTGAGCCGCTCGGCCCATCGGGTCATATTGCACGTATATTTCAACACTCTCAGCTCACACCGCTCATTATTTTACTGGCTGTCGTATTGGGAGTGATCGCTGTTTGGGTGACTCCGAAGGAAGAAGAACCTCAGATCGATGTCACGATGGCGGATGTCATGGTGGCATTTCCTGGCGCGAGTCGCCAGCAAGTGGAAAGCCTCATTACCACACCTGGCGAGCAGGTATTGAGTGAAATGTCCGATGTTGAGCATGTTTATTCAGTGGCTCAGCCCGGTATGGGGATTATCACTGTTCAGTTTGAAGTAGGTCTCTCCCGACAGCAAGCATTGGTGCGTCTTTATAATAAAGTGCAGTCAAATGCCGACTGGTTCCCGACCGAGTTGGGTGTCGCACAACCCATTATAAAACCTAAAGGCATTGACGACGTACCTATAATGACACTCACGCTACGCGCTAAAGGAGAGCCCAAAAGTGCTCAGTCGCTGACTGCCGTGGCGCATCGACTTGAAATAGCGTTGAAGCAAATCCCTGGCACACGCGACATTCGAACGCTCGGTAGCGTACCGCGCTCGATTAATCTAACCCTACAGCCGAGTTCACTTGCGCGTTATCAGCTGTCAGTGGCTGCGGTTCAGCAAGCGCTGCAACAAAGTAACTTAGTAAGCGCTGAGCAACGCGTTGTGACCAATGGTCAGTCAATCCCAATGCAAGTGGGTCAGCCATTGAGTTCAATAGAAGACTTAAAAGGTGTCGTTGTTGCAGTTTACGACAATGCGCCTGTATATCTAAATGACGTTGCTAACATTAGCTACGCAGATGTGCAAACGTCACACTCAGTGCTCAGTTCTGGTCACCAAACCGATACGCCGGCTGTCACAATCAGTATCGCCAAAAAGCCAGGGGAGAATGCAATAGATGTTGCTGATGCAGTCAACGCGAACTTGGCGAGTTGGCAAAACCGACTGATCCCTGCAGATATCGATGTCCAAGTGACGCGTAATTATGGTCAAACGGCCGCTGAGAAATCGACCAAACTCATTACTGATCTCATATCGGCAACGGTATCGGTTATCGTATTAGTTTTACTCACCATGGGTTGGCGGCAATCGCTGATTGTTGGTGTTGTCGTTTTGGTCACGTTACTTTTTACGCTGGTTTTCAGTTGGTTCTGGGGCTTCACACTTAACCGCGTATCGCTATTTGCACTGATTTTTTCGATCGGTATCTTGGTGGATGATGGGATTGTCATTACCGAAAACATCCATCGCCGACTAGGGCTCTCAAGTCAATCCGCTAAATCACTGATTCCACAGGCGGTTGACGAAGTCGGCTCGCCAACAATTATGGCGACATTAACGATTATCGCTGCACTATTGCCGATGGCATTTGTAACAGGTTTGATGGGGCCTTACATGAGTCCTATTCCGATTAATGCGTCTGCAGGTATGGTGTTCTCGCAGCTCATGGCGTTTATAGTTGCACCTTGGTTGGCGTTGCGATTGCTTAGAAACCAACGACACAGTATAGGCACAGATACAGAACTTGAGGATGGTGCGCCTGATAGTGTCATGAAGGTGTTTAATCGAGTGTTGGGCGCCTTCATTGGTACTAATTATCGGAAACGCCGGTTCTTTTTAGGTTTGGGTATTCTCGCGTTATTGATTGGTAGTATGTTATTGCCAGCTAATCAGGCGGTTATCTTAAAGATGCTTCCTTTCGACAATAAGTCTGAGTTACAGGTTGTGTTGGATATGCCGGAGTCTACTTCGGTATTAGAAACACAGCGTGTACTGGGTGAAATGACTGATTATTTGAAAGACATTGAAGAGGTAGAGAGCTGGCAGCGCTATGCTGGAACAGCGAGTCCGATTAATTTTAATGGTTTAGTACGGCAATATTATTTGCGTAACGCACCTTATCAAGGCGACATACAGATTCAGTTAAAGCATAAGTCTAACCGTGAGCGTGATTCCCATACGATAGCCATCGCGATTCGTGATTCTTTAGCCGAAATCGCAAGCCGCAATGGTGGCCGTGTAAAAGTGGTTGAAGTGCCCCCAGGACCACCTGTTTTTGCGCCTATCGTAGCCGAGATTTATGGTGGCACTCTGGCAGCGCAGGCTGCACTCGCAGAAAAGTTGAAAACAGTGATGCACGAAGTGCCTGGCGTGGTCGATGTCGATACGTCGTTGACCGAGCCGACACCTAAGTGGCAATTAACGATTGATCGCGTGGCAGCGGCGCAAGCGGGACTGACACAGGCAGAAATTGCTCGGGCAATTAATACGCTGAGTGGTAGCCAACCTTTGGGGTATTTAGACGATCCCTACGCCAAGTATGCGGTGCCGATCTGGCTTCAAATTCCGACACAATTGAGAGCAAACCAGAATGACTGGCTCAGCTTGCCTATGGTCAATAATGCAGGCAAGCCAATCCCCTTATCCAGCTTTGCCCAATTTGAGCAACAACAATGGCAGGGCAGCGTGTATCACAAAGATTTGCGCCCCGTCACCTATGTGCAAGGTAATATGGCAGGTGAGACGGACTCGCCTATTTACGGCATGTTAGCGATGGTTGATAAAATCGCTGCCATGCCCGATGCGCCTGAGCAGTACTTTATTAACGAGCCCAATGCCGAAGGGCCTGTTGCCATCAAGTGGGAAGGTGAATGGCAAATCACCTATGAAACGTTCCGTGATATGGGAATTGCCTATAGTGTGGGTATTTTCATGATCTTTGTTTTGCTGGTTGCGCAATTTCGCTCGTACTTAATGCCACTAATCATTATGTCGCCCATACCACTGACTTTGGTAGGGATTTTGCCAGGACATTGGTTATTGGACAAAGAGTTCACCGCGACATCAATGATTGGCATGATCGCGCTGGCGGGCATTATCGTGCGTAACTCAATCCTGATAGTGGTGTTTATCCGGCAACGTATTGCCCGAGGTATGGCGTTAGAGAAAGCGGTCGTATTAGCTGGCGCGGTGCGTTTAAAACCGATTGCGCTTACCGCAGTATCAGCAATGGTGGGCGCTTATTTTATCTTGAGCGATCCGATTTTTAATGGCTTAGCCATTTCGCTAATTTTCGGTCTGGCTGTATCAACATTACTGACGCTATTAGTGGTGCCTTTACTTTACTATGCGTTATTTCCTTGGCTTGCAGATAGTCGTTCTTTGGCGCAAGATTGACACATTTGTTAACACACGCGGGCTTCATAAGTGATGAATCTCGCGCTATCTTAACAGCATAGAAAAGTTTAACTCAGGGAACATCATGGGTCAGGAAACGTTTAAAATACTGGTTGTCGACGACGATGCACGTTTGCGTAGTCTGTTAGAGCGATATTTGCACGAGCAAGGCTTTCAGGTGCGGGTGGCTTCAGACGCCGAGCAAATGGATCGTCTACTAACGCGTGAAAACTATCATTTACTGGTACTTGACCTAATGTTACCGGGCGAGGACGGACTATCCATTTGTAAACGTCTGCGGCAAGCCAATAACACGATTCCTGTCATTATGCTCACAGCTAAAGGCGATGAGGTGGATCGTATCATTGGGTTGGAGCTCGGGGCGGATGACTACTTAGCCAAACCTTTTAACCCTCGCGAATTGCTCGCGCGTATTCGTGCAGTGTTGCGTCGTCGTGGTGTTGAAGCGCCAGGTGCGCCTTCGCAAGATGACCAAGAAATTACCTTTGGTACCTATCGACTTAACCTCGGAACACGAGAGATGTTTGACGGCGACACACCGATGCCACTCACCAGTGGCGAGTTTGCGGTGTTAAAGGCACTGGTGAGCCACCCGCGCGAACCTTTGTCACGAGATAAACTGATGAATTTGGCACGCGGTCGCGACTATAGTGCGCTCGAACGTTCGATTGATGTGCAAGTCTCGCGTTTACGCCGCATGCTCGAGGCTGACCCTGCCAAACCCCGCTATATTCAGACGGTATGGGGCTTGGGGTATGTATTCGTGCCCGATGGGAAACTGAAAAATTAATGAAACTGTTTCCTAAGTCGGCATTTGCCCGTACGGTTGGTTTGCTGGCGCTAGTTTTACTACTGAATCAAATAGTGTCTTATTTGATGGTGAGTAACTACGTGGTAAAGCCTTCTATTGAGCAAATGTCGCAGTTGGTCGCTAAGCAAATTCGAACGATGTTTATTAGCGACCGAGTCCTTTCGAATCAAAATGAATCACTCGCTGTCGCGTTTTATAACGCGACCGGTATTCGCGTGTTCTCCGATGAGCAAGCACAAAACGAAGGGCTCGACAAAACGACCTATTATGGCTACTTATCGAGTTTAATGTCTAAGCACCTCAATGGCCCAGCAGAGGTGCGAGTATCTCAAGGTCAAGCATTTTATATTTGGGTTAAACCGCCGCA
Source organism: Idiomarina sp. UBA3162 (assembly GCF_002364475.1). Taxonomy (NCBI): domain Bacteria; kingdom Pseudomonadati; phylum Pseudomonadota; class Gammaproteobacteria; order Alteromonadales; family Idiomarinaceae; genus Idiomarina; species Idiomarina sp. UBA3162. The sequence continues at coordinate 18,496 of NZ_DEYI01000065.1, read as the reverse complement.
AGCTCCGCGTTATTGGGTTCGGGTTCCATTAGAGAGTATTCACTCGGGCGAGTTTTCACCTTTGGTGGTGTATCTCATCGTTATCGGGGTGCTCAGCGTAATCGGCGGTATTTTGTTTGCCAATTGGCTCAACAGACCACTTAAAGCGTTAGAAACGGCTGCTCAGCAAGTGGGTCGAGGAGAGTTCCCAGAGCAGTTGAGCGAAAAGGGTGCGAGTGAAATTATGTCGGTGACTAAGGCATTTAATCAAATGTCACGTGGGATAAAAGAGCTAGAAAATGACCGTAATTTGCTGATGGCTGGGGTATCTCACGATCTAAGAACACCGCTGACGCGCATTCGTTTAGCGGCTGAAATGATGCCTGAGTCCGAAGACTATTTAGCTCAGGGAATCATTGAAGACATTGATGATATGAACGATATTATCGATCAGTTTATTGATTATGTGCGTCTTGACCAGCAGGAGAAAGCTTCACGCGAATCACTCAATGAACTACTCGAGCAGACACTGGCTAATTTGCCGGATAGCTGGGAAAAGACATTTAGTGCAGATCTCGGCGATTGTCCATTGGTGTGGGTCCGTCCGTTATCCATTAAACGTGTGGTTATCAATTTGTTAGAAAACGCCGAACGTTATGGAAACACAAAAGCATGTGTTCGTTCTGGCTATGATAAGCAGCGCAAAACCGTTTGGTTTTCGGTTTCTGACGATGGTCCCGGTATTCCTGAAGAGCAACAGCAAAACCTATTTCAGCCCTTTACTCAAGGCGATAAAGCGCGAGGGGGTGTGGGTTCTGGTTTAGGTTTGGCGATCATTAAGCGAATTGTTGATCGTCACAATGGTCGCATCACGCTAAAAAACCAAGCTGAGGGTGGGCTTTGCGTACGTATCGATTTACCACTTCGCAAAGCCCTTGCCGGCTAATTACCGAGTCTGTTGATACCATTCAATGCTGCAACGCGATAGGCTTCTGCCATGGTCGGATAATTAAAGGTTGTATTGACGAAGTAATCGACAGTATTACCTCCGTTTTTCTGTTCCATAATGGCTTGGCCAATGTGAATGATCTCTGAGGCGCGTTCACCAAAGCAATGTAGGCCCAGGATTTCACGCGACTCACGGTGGAATAAGATCTTCAAGCAGCCGACATCGTTGCCCGATATTTGAGCCCGCGCAAGATGCTTAAATTGAGCACGACCGACTTCGTAGGGTACCTTAGCTTCGGTTAGCTCTTCCTCGGATTTACCTACAGAACTGATTTCTGGAATGGTATAAATGCCTGTCGGGATATTAGAGATCAACGCTTTATCGCAGTTGCCATGAAGTAATGCAGTCGCGCAAATTCGACCCTGATCGTAGGCTGCACTCGCTAAACTTGGGTAGCCGATGATATCGCCCACCGCATAAATATTATCAACTTGGGTACGATAGTTTTCATCAACTTCGAGTTGACCACGATAGTTTGGCTTTAGACCCACTGCGTCACAATTCAGCGATTCGATATTACCTGAGCGTCCATTGGCAAATAATAAACAGTCGGCTTGCATCACTTTGCCTGATTTAGTCTTCAGCACAACCTTATCATCATAGCCGCGGATACTTTCGTACTCCTCATTATGTCGAATTACTACGCCGTTATTCCGCAAATGATAGCTCAGAGCGTCTGATATTTCGGCATCTAGAAATGAAAGTAAGCGCTCACGTTGGTTGATAAGGTCAACTTTCACACCCATACCGCGGAAAATGCTGGCATATTCACTACCGATAACACCTGCACCGTAAATCAAAATATTCTTTGGATCATGGTTGAGGCTCAACACGGTATCAGAGTCGTAAATACGAGGGTGGTCAAAATCAATATCATTGGGGTGGTACGGTCGCGAGCCCGTCGCGATAACGATTTGCTCGACATTTAAAAAGTCGAATGAGCCATCATTCTTAGTGACTTTCAAACGATTCTGATCGATGAACGAGGCATTCCCATGAATGACCGTAACATGATTACGGTCGTAGAAAGATGAGCGCAATTTAACCTGCTTGCGAATGACGCCTGACGCATAATGTAGGATCTGCGAAAACGTCATGCCACTTTGCCAACCCACACCCGTAAACAGCGGGCTGTTGTTATACTCGATGAGTCGGCTTACGGAGTGACGTAAAGCTTTTGATGGAATAGTCCCCCAGTGGGTACAACCACCACCAATTGAGTCGTGTCGTTCAATGACAGCTACCTTTTTGCCATTTTTGGCAAGCTGCATGGCGGCGCCTTCGCCTCCGGGTCCCGTCCCAATAACGGCAACATCAAAATTTGCTTCGGTTGCTTTATGCTTAGTCACCTTTCACCTCACTCCTGACCCTGCTTTAAATGCTGGTGCTATCATAACATTAGCGGCAGTTGTGCGCCTAATGTGAATATTTTTGTCATGCTTAGCACTGGCTTTAGCGGTTTGACGCGTTATAGTAGGGGAAGAACAGGAGGAGCAGTACATGGCATCACGACAAGTTCCTAAAGTACTTAAACGCGAAGTGGTTGCACAAAGTCGCTTGCTACGTATCGAAGCCGTTGATCTTAAATTTAGTAATGGTGAGCAGCGCCAATTTGAGCGTATGCAGGGCAGTGGCCGCGGTGCCGTCATGGTTGTCCCATTCGTCGATGACCAACATATCATGTTGATAAGAGAGTATGCTGCAGGGCTACACGACTACCAACTCGGCTTCCCTAAAGGGCTGATTGACCCGGGTGAATCACCAGAGCAAGCGGCTCAACGCGAACTCAAAGAAGAAATCGGATTTGGCTGTGAACAATTGAGCCGATTATCCGAAGTGACTATGGCGCCACAGTTTTTTTCAGCCAAGATGACGTTATTTACCGCGCGCTCACTTTACCCAGAACAGTTAGTCGGTGACGAACCAGAGCCGCTGGAGAAAGTAATTTGGTCGCTTGACGAGGTCGACCAACTATTAGCTCAACCCGATTTTACAGAGGCGCGCAGTGTGGCGGCTTTGTTAATGACTTTACGTCAACTAAAAAAATAAAGGTGTCAGCTGTGCAATTTAGCTTAAACGAGATTGCTGATAAGTTAGCCGAAGTCGCACGAGATGCAGGCCAGTTAGTTATGGAACTGTATGACAGTGGTGCGTTTGCGACGGCTGAGAAAGCCGATGAATCGCCAGTCACGACCGCGGATATTAAAGCCAGTGAGTTTATAATTGCGTCACTTAAACACGCCTTTCCCGATATTCCCGTGTTATCAGAGGAAAGCCGCCACGAAGCTTTGAGTACACGGGCAAAATGGTCGTCGTATTTTTTAATTGATCCCATTGATGGAACACAAGAGTTTATTGCACGCTCGGGCGATTTCGCGGTTAACATCGCTTACATTGAAGCTAGACAACCTGCCATTGGTGTCATTTACTGGCCGCCAGGTGAAACACTTTACTCAGCAATTCGTGAGCAAGGTGCTTATAAGCATGCATTAGGCGAGAAAAAAGCGATTTCGGTACGTCGGCTAGATGATCCGCATCATGATCCGTTAATTTTAGCAATTAGCCGTCGTCAACCACGACATAAAGTCATGGCGCGTGTCCAAACTGAGCGTGATATTCAGCCTTTGCCCACCGGAAGCTGCTCGTTAAAGGCCTGCTTTATTGCCGAGGGTAAGGCAGATTGTTTTTTGCGCTTAGGGCCTACCGGCGAGTGGGATACGGCCGCATCACAGGTGATTGTGACTGAAGCCGGCGGCAGTTTATTGAACGAGAATTTCGAGCCGATTACGTACAATGAGACCGAGAGTCTGCTAAACCCTAACTTTTACGTTTTGGGCGATCCCGAGGTGGATTGGCAAGCGGTCTTCATAGCTCATCCACCTAACTTTCGCTGATATCACCGGTGACAGAGTCCTTATCGACGATATCTACGGTTTCGTGCAGTTCAGAATAAACCAGTACGGCTTCACCTGCTTTTAAGCGCGACTGTAATTGTTCAACTTTGGTCTCCAAGCTGAGCTCGCGCTCACCGTAATCGGTGCCTTCGCGTAATATGACGGCTTCAATAATATTATTGAGAGTCTCACTATCTAACTCTTGCCACGGTATGATCATGCCTGCTCTACCTCCTGCTCGCTAACCCACTTAACGAGGCGTTTAGGTAACCAACTATAGAAACCGCGCTGGTAATCAACAAACCCCATATGCCCGCCGTGAGGCTGTCGCTCGTAATGGACGAAATTATTCATTTCGTGGGCTTGAGGCACCACATCGGAGCCTAAAAATGGGTCATCATCTGCGTGTACGATGAGTGTGGGTTGCTTAATGTACTTTAGAAACTGTTTGCCACTCGCGCGCTGATAATAGTCATGCACATCCTTAAACCCGTGTAGGGGCGCCGTCACTTTATCATCGAACTCTAAGAAACTCGTCATAGTGCTGACATCAATGTCTGCCATGGCTGGCCAATCGTGGAATACGCCGCGTTGTTGTTTAGTGGAAAATTTATATTTTAGTGGCGTGAGTAAGTATTTGCGATATAACTTAGAAAAACCGTGATCAATGCGTTTTGAGCAGCTCATCAAGTCAAGCGGGGCACAACAGATTGCCGCACTGCTGATAGCTTCAGCTGCGTCAGTACTCATTAGCTGCGCTAGCATATTACCACCTAAGCTGAAGCCGATGGCGTGGAACGAGCGCTGAGGATAGCGTTTTGCCAGCGCGTCAATTACGGCTTTAGGATCGCCAATGTCGCCCGAGTGATAGGCACGTGGTAGGCGATTAATCGGTGTTTTACCGCAGCCACGGAAGTGCATCACCACCGAATCGAAGCCTTGCTCAGCCAGCGTTTCCATGGTTTGCCAAATGTAAGGTGAATCCACCGAACCTTCGAGCCCATGGAATAGTATAACTAGAGGGCGACGGCTATCGGGTGCGGGCTGTTGATACCAACATAGTTCGATAAAATCACCGTCTGATAAAGCAAAAGTCTCCCATGTTCCGTACCATTTGCGCTTTCTGTAAATCAAGCGGGGTAATAGGGTTTGAAGGTGAGACGCGCGCAACCATGGGCGCGGGAGAAAACGCTGATTGTCGTTCATGAATCGGCTTCCTGCTCAAACTGTTCGGTCATTTCAGCGAGTGTACCCTCTGCTTCCATCCACCGCTCTTCCAAAGTCTCTTGTTCGGCTTGAAGTCGACGCTGTTCGGCCAGCAGTTTATTTAACGCGTCCTTTTTGTCGGTATCATAAATGCTGCTATCTGATAGGCCTTGATGAACAACCTCTAATGCGTCGGCAATTTTTTCCAGCTGCTGTTCAGATTGCGCGATCCTATCACGTAGTGGTTTTGTTGCCTTGCGAAACTCGGCTTCGCGACGCTTTTGTTCCTTTCGGTCGACTTTAACTTCTTTACCCGGGGTTGCCGTTGTCGTGCTTTTTTCACGCCGTTGTTTGGCTTGTTGCTCTAACCACGCGTGGTATTGGTCTAAGTCACCAGGAAAAGGCTCAACATGACCTTCATGAACTCGATAGAACTCATCGACCGTGGTACGCAGCAGGTGGCGATCGTGCGATACCACAATTAGCGCGCCCTCAAAGGCTTGTAACGCGTTGACTAAGGCGTCACGTAACCCAATATCTAAGTGGTTAGTGGGCTCATCGAGTAACAATAGATTGGGCTTTTGATAGATAATCAACGCCAGTGCTAATCGCGCCTTTTCGCCACCGGACATCGGTTCGACAGGAGCGAGTGCTTGGTCACCTGAAAAACCAAAGCCTCCAATAAAGTCTCGCAATTGTTGTTCTGTAGCTTGACTATCCAAACGCTGTAAATGCAATAAAGGCGATGCGTCGGGATCAAGGGCTTCTAATTGGTGTTGGGCGAAATAACCGACGGAGACGCCCTGACTGACTGTACGCTCTCCTGCAAGTGGCTCGAGCGAGCCAGACAGGGTTTTAATCAAGGTCGATTTACCTGCCCCGTTACGTCCAAGCAATCCCATGCGGGTGCCAGGTACTAGATTGAGCTTAATATTCTCAAGAATAACGGTGTCACCATAACCTGCTTTCACTTCGCGCATATTGATCAACGGGTTAGGTAATTTAGCCGGCGGTAAAAATTCAAAATCGATACCTCGCTCGGCCTGAAGGGGGGCTTGTACTGAGAGCTTTTCAATCGCTTTTAAGCGGCTTTGCGCCTGTTTTGCTTTGCTTGCTTTATAACGAAAGCGATCAACATAAGCCTGCATGTGCTTTTTAATAGCTTGCGCTTTCTCGTACTCACTTTGCTGTTGCATCAGGTGTTCGGCACGCTGATGTTCAAACTGTGAGTAGTTACCGGTGTAACTCGAGATGACTTGATTTTCCACATGGAGAATATCAGTGGCGACATTATCGAGAAAGTCACGATCGTGAGAAATAATAACCAACGTACCTGAGTAGCTCTTTAGCCATGACTCGAGCCAAAAAATAGCATCAACGTCCAGGTGGTTGGTAGGTTCATCCAATAACATCAAATCAGATGGCGCAATCAACGCTTGCGCTAAGTTCAGACGCATGCGCCAACCACCTGAAAAGGCACTTACTGGCTGCTCAATTTGTTCTGGGAGAAAGCCTAAACCATCGAGTAACATGGCTGCGCGTGAACGAATGTCATAAGCACCGAGCTGCGCCAATTGCTCATGACTATGGGCAATGGCATGGCCATCTCCCTCGGCCTCGGCAGTTTGCAAGGCCTGCTCGGCGACCCGGAAACTTTGATCGCCGTCCATCACATAATCAATCGCTGAGCGTGATAAGGCCGGTGTCTCCTGAGCAACACTGGCAATTCGCCACTCACTAGGTAGTTGCAACTCGCCCTCTTCAAGTTGTAACTCGTCACGAAAAAGCGCAAAGAGCGAGGATTTGCCACAGCCATTTTTACCAATCAGGCCGATCCGGTGTTGGGGAAAGATCGTAAAACTGGTATCCGAAAGCAGCGTTTTTCCGCCGCGCATTAATGAAATGTGATTGGCTTTTATCATGGTTAACGTCTATTCAATCCTCAACTGCGAGCGTGTATGGGCGTCTGCCAATTACGTGGGCTGACGGATATATCTATGGTAACATTGACCGAGTAGTTTATGACATAGGAGCTGCCGTGGCACGTCAAAAGAAACGATTTATTGCCGGTGCGACCTGTCCCAAGTGTGACAGTATGGACACCTTAATGCTGTTCATTGAGAACGATGTAGAACAGGTCGAATGTGTTCAGTGTAAACACCGCTTTAGTGAACCTAAGCAGCAGGGCACGGGTAGCGAACGCGAGTTCGATCAAGTGATTGGTGTATTTAAACCTGAATAAGTTAAGCGTCGCGTGGCAGTCCTTTACTGACAGCCCGCACTAAGCGCTTAAGCTGTTGCGTCACGTGCGCTGCTCCGCTACGTTGTCGGTCGAGCGCCCAGTCAATATGTTCTTGGACCATCTCTGAGACTTGGCCACTGCGCCATTCGAGCGCCTCAATGACATCAACGTCTGCTTGTGCATTACCCAGTGCAACTGCAATATTGCGTAACCAACATTCGTGACCAATTCGCCGTATCGGTGACCCTTGTAAACGCGCATTAAAAGTTTCCTCATCCCACTGCCATAGTGCGATTAATTCGGGTGTGTGTAGATAATGGCGTGGATTAAAATCGGCTTCGTCAGTCAATTGTGCGTATCGATTCCATGGACAAATGAGTTGGCAGTCGTCACAACCGTATATTCGGTTCCCCATGAGTGGGCGCAGTTCCTCGGGAATGCTGCCTTTTAATTCGATGGTTAAATAGGAAATGCAGCGTCGAGCGTCTAGTTCATAGGGAGCCACAATGGCTTGAGTAGGACAAATAGTCATACACGCCGAACAGCTACCACAGGCCTCTTCGACAGGGCTATCAATTGGCAGTGGTAAATTGATCAATAACTCTCCTAAGAAAAACCAAGAGCCACTGTCTTTATCGAGTATTAAGGTATGTTTACCGGTCCAGCCTAATCCTGCTTTCTCTGCCAAAGGGCGTTCTAGAATCGGTGCCGAGTCGACAAATGGGCGAAAGTCCGTATCAGCAAATTCGGCTTTTATTTTGTCGCCCAGTTGTTTGAGACGTTTACGTAGTAATTTGTGATAATCGCGTCCCAGCGCATAGCGTGATATGTAGCCGAGTCGGTCATTATTCAACGTTTTGGCAAAACCGGCTTCGGCGGGTAGGTAATTCATCCGAACCGAAATGGCCCGCACGGAGCCTGGATGAAGTTCCGCAGGTCGAGCGCGTAACATTCCATGACGCTCCATAAAGCCCATTTCGCCGTGATAGCCTTTATCCAACCATTTCTGTAAAGTAGCCTCATGCTTTTGCAAATCTAGATCGGTAATGCCGACTTTTTGAAAGCCCAGTGCTTGGCCCCACTGCTTGATTTTTTGGGCTAATTGTTCAAGTTCTGCCTGAGACAAACTAGAATGCATTGAAGAATTTGACATGATGTTGGGAGCTTAAACATGGAAACGTCAGGGTATGACAGTTTAGCACAGAGTTTGTATTGTGCCGAACAGCTACAACGCAGTGAAGCGCGTGCAGGGGAACTCGCTGGCTACAGCTTAGCTCAGCTCATGTCGTTGGCGGGACGAGCCGTGTTTGAACAGCTACAACACCATGTGAGTGAAGGTGCGCGTATTGCTGTGTGTTGTGGTGAGGGGAATAACGGCGGCGATGGTTATATCGTTGCTCGACTTGCTCATCAAGCCGGCTATAAAGTCGAACTTTATGCGCTTAAGCCCAATGCGGAACTGAATCAAGCAAGCAATCAACCAGCGATACAAGCGCGGCGAGCGTGCCGTGAGTTGGGGCTTGTTGAGTATCCATTGAACCAATGCTTATCACTATCGCCCGATATCATCGTTGACGCTGTTTTTGGTATCGGCCTCAGTCGGCCTATCGAAGGTGAGATAGCACAATGGGTTAGACAAGTGAATCAGGCACAAATACCCGTGATGGCTATCGATATCCCCTCGGGCATAAATGCCGATAATGGCTGTGTCATGGGTGAAGCGGTCGCGGCGCAAACAACCGTTACGATGATTGCCTACAAGCGCGGGCTATTTACGGGCGCCAGTCCTGCCTATGTGGGGCGCTTGTTGTTAGCCGATCTCGGTGTCGGTGAATATTTCGTAAAACTGGAACAGCCTGATTGGCGCCGGGTGGATGGGAGTCCTTATGGCTGGTTAGGCGACCGTGCAATGAATGCTCATAAAGGTGATCATGGTCACGTATTAATTGTTGGAGCGGGTTCAGGTATGCCAGGTGCGGGGATTTTAGCGATGCTTGCCGCATTACGTGGGGGAGCCGGGAAGGTGTCAGTTGCTTGTCACCCAAGTAATGTGGGCATTATTGCCAGCCAGCAACCTGAAGCGATGGTACATGGTATCGAACAACCCGAGCAATTAAATGAGCTATTGGAGGCCGCGACTTCAATCGTTATTGGTCCCGGGCTCGGACGCGACGAATGGGCCTATAAGATTTATCGAACCTGTATGGCTGTCAATACCTGCAAAGTGATAGATGCCGATGGATTATACTGGTTAGCGCAGGACCCTGTACAAAGTTCACAACTAATTTTGACCCCGCACCCGGGTGAAGCTGCGCGTCTTTTAAAATGTCGCACTCAAGATATTGAAAACAATCGATTCGAGCATGCGTTATTGCTCCATAATCAGTATCATGCACAAATCGTATTGAAGGGGGCGGGTAGCTTGATCAGCTCAACCCGAGGAAACTGGTTGGTCGACCGTGGCTCACCCGCGATGGCATCAGGTGGGATGGGTGACTGTCTTGCCGGCTTGGTCGGTGCGTTATTGGCACAAGGACTAGCGCCTGCACAAGCCCTTACAGCCGGTGTTTTTTGGCATGCAGTGGCGGGGGAAGTTGCCGGTGAAGTTGCGCCGCGAGGTACATTGGCGAGTGATTTAATGCCAATTATTCGTAAATTAGTGAACGGTTGGATGCCGGAGTAGTCGTAGAAAATGAATCAAACAGTTAAACACTTTCTTGCTGATGAAACAGCTACCCAGGCTTGGGCAGCGCGCTTAGCTGAGCACGCGAAAGCGCCATTGGTGATATTTTTAAATGGGCCGCTTGGCGCAGGGAAGACAGCAATCAGTCGTGGTTTCATTCAGGCGTTAGGTCACACAGGTGCTGTGAAAAGTCCAACGTATACACTGGTCGAACCCTATGAACTGGCTGACATTGCTATTTATCACTTTGATTTATATCGGCTTGCGGACCCGGAAGAGCTTGAATTTATGGGGATTCGCGACTATTTCTCGGAGCGTAGCATCAGTCTCGTTGAGTGGCCGGAACGCGGCGAAGGGTGGTTGCCGAAAGCCGATATTGTCATTAACCTAGATTATGAAAACGAGGGGCGACAGCTGGAATGCATCGCTCAAACGCCTGTGGGTGAACACATTGTCGCGCAATTAAAATAATGATGAAAACGCTATACCGTTCGATCACTGCTATATTTTTAGTATTCTTGATAAGCCCTGTGTGGGCTGCTCAGAATGCCATTGAAAGTGTGCGCGTTTGGCCATCACCTGATAAAACCCGTATTGTTTTTGATTTAAGCCAAGCGCCTGACTACAGCTATTTTAAATTATATCAAAGCTCACCCTATCGTATCGTTATTGACTTTAACGGTACCCAGTTAAGTGCAAATCTGAAAAACTTGGCGAATGAGTCGTTACTTGTCAACAAAGTACGAACAAGTACGCCTAAAAACGCGCAATCGACGCGTATCGTGATTGAACTCAACAAAACTGCAGAGTTTGAAATCTTCCCGTTGCCCGCCAACGAGCGTTATAACGATCGGTTAGTGGTGGACATTAAGGGCAAGTCAATTGAGCGTAGCGGCCCGGCAAAATCAATCGAGGAACTCAAGGATCGCAAAATCACAATAGCCGTAGATGCAGGTCACGGCGGCGATGATCCCGGCTCAATTGGTCCGAGTGGTACATACGAGAAAACGGTTGTTCTTAAAATCGCGCGTGCGTTAGCGAAAATGATTAATGATGATCCTGGTATGCAAGCCTACTTGGTGCGTACGGGCGATTATTACGTTGGTCTGAATGAGCGGCCACAGAAAGCGTGGGATGCTAAGGCAGATTTCTTTGTTTCCGTTCACGCAGATGCGTTCAGAACGCCGCAGCCGCGCGGTGGTTCAGTCTGGGTGCTGTCTAAACGGCGTGCCGACTCAGAAATTGGTCGTTGGCTCGAAACCCGCGAACGTCAGTCCGAATTACTAGGTGGCGCTGAGGCGATCATTCAGAGTAATAGTCATGAACCTTTCTTAGCGCAAACATTACTTGATATGTCGATGGACCGTTCTATCGCGGGAGCCTATAGTGCGGCTCGCCATATTATCGATGAGATGGGTAGTGTGACCAAAATGCATAAAACGGCACCGCAAGCCGCGAGTCTCGCGGTTTTGAAGTCGCCCGATAAACCCTCGATCTTGGTTGAAACGGGTTTTATTTCAAACCCAGGTGAAGAGCGTCTGCTACTGAGTAATAGCCATCAACAAAAGCTGGCGCGGGCGATTTATAATGGGATCAGACGTTACTTCATTAATAACCCCATTGAAAACACCCTGCTAGCGCAACAGGCGTCGATGGAGTACACGGTTAAGTCGGGTGATTCATTATCTGAAATCGCTGAACGCTATGGAACCACTGTCCGCGCGATTAAACGAGAAAACCAATTGCGCAGCGATGTGGTTAGAATTGGTCAAAAGCTTACAATACCGAGAGACTGATGCCGATAAAACAGTTACCGGTTGAGCTCGCTAACCAAATTGCCGCAGGTGAAGTCGTCGAGCGCCCCGCTTCAATCGTTAAAGAACTTATCGAAAATGCGCTTGACGCTGACGCGTCTCAGTTAATTATTGATATCGAAGCGGGTGGCGCTAAACGTATCCGCATTAGAGATAATGGTTCGGGTATTCCACATAATGAGCTTGCACTGGCCTTAAGCCGCCATGCAACCAGTAAGATAGCGGATATTGATGACTTAGAAGCGATCACCAGCTTAGGTTTCCGCGGCGAGGCGTTAGCCAGTATCAGTTCGGTATCACGTTTGCGCTTAGTGTCGAAACCCAGCGCACAGTCGGAAGCATGGCAAGCTTGGACGGAAGGCAAGGATATGCAGGTAAAAATTGAACCTGCGTCCCATCCGGACGGTACCACCGTCGACATCCAAGACGTGTTTTATAATACTCCAGCAAGACGCAAGTTTTTACGTACCGACAAGACTGAATTCGGCCATATCGACGAGGTTATCAAACGCATAGCGCTCAGCCGATGGGATGTTGATATTACGGTCAATCATAATGGTAAACGGGTGCGCCACTATCCCGCCGTAAGAGAACAGCAGCAGAGCCACTTGAGACGTCGGTTAGCTAAAGTATGTGGCTCAGCGTTCGCACAAGATGCGTTGTATTTTCAGCAGCAAGCGCACGATATTGAAATTGAAGGTTGGCTTGCTGCCCCCGAGCAATGCCGACATCAAGGGGATGTTCAGTATAGTTTCGTGAATGGTCGCATGATGAAAGATAAATTAATAAATCATGCCATTCGACAAGCGTATGAGACGTTCCTGACCGCTGAACGCGTGCCAACGTTTGCAATTTACCTCAGCCTGCCAGCCGATCAAGTTGACGTAAACGTACATCCTGCAAAGCATGAAGTCCGCTTTCATCAGCAGCGACAGATACATGACTTTATTTTGCAGACGGTCAAACAGTTACTGTTTAGTCACAGTCAAACGCAAGTTCAGATTGAGGATATAGAGCGGCATGACACTCACTCAACTGAGACACCACTTTATCCCAATCACAGTCAAACAGCGACTCATCAATATCAGCGTTCGTCAGAGTCGGCGCAGCGCTCATCGGCATCTCACCTTACAGCACGTGAGCCCAGAGTAGCTAAAACGGCGCCCAATACTAAGGGGCTGGGTGCAACAATTCTACCAAACGCCGTTCAGCTCGACAGCGATGCCAGACAATGGCGTGTAGTCGATGTATTTAAAGGTTGTTTCGCGCTGATTCGGCGTGATGAACAAGCGGCTTGGCTTGACCTTATTGGTGTTCAAAGGAAGATACTGGTCCCGCAAATAAAGCAGCAGTTTCAACAAGGGATGGCGGGTCAGCCTCTGTTGGTTGAGCAAAAAATCAATTTAAGCGACACGCCGTGGCAGAAAAAGCAGGTACTTCAGTACAGCGAAGCCTTGGCGCAGTGTGGTGTAAAATTTTATTGGCAAGGGTCGGCGCTTATCGTAGAACAAATGCCTTCGATGTTGAGGCGTAAGCATATTTCGAACAGTGTGTTACAGCTACTCAGCGCCTGTGAACACGGTACAGCTGCAATCATCGAACTACTTGCTGATGCTGCCGCTGAATCATCGTTATCTAAGTCGCAAGCAGACTACTGGTGCCAACAATGGCAACGTCAGCTTAATAGTACGGCAGTACTGCTTCACGAAATCAAGGTACCGCATATTAATGAAGCCTGAGACAAGTCCTGCGGTTATCTGTATTTATGGACCGACCGCTGCAGGGAAAACCGCGTTATCAATTGACTTAGCGCAACAGATCGATGGTGAGATTATCTCTGTTGACTCTGCTTTAGTTTATCGTGGCATGGATATTGGTACGGCAAAGCCGACGCTCGAGGAGCGCCAGGGCGTTGCACACCACTTAATTGATATTTGCGATCCGGCAGAAACCTATTCCGCATCTGAGTTTCGAAGTGATGCCACCGCGTTAATTGATGATATTTTGAAACGTCATCGTACGCCGATACTTATTGGTGGCACGATGCTGTATTTTAAAGCGCTGTTGGAGGGAATGTCGGCGCTGCCAGAGTCCGATGCCAGTATTCGCCAACAATTGCAGGCTGAACTCGATTCGCATGGGTTGGCGGCGCTTCACCAAAGATTAGCCCAAGTCGATTCCGATGCAGCAGCCAGAATTCATCCGAATGACCCTCAGCGCACGTTACGTGCGTTGGAGGTGTATCAGCTGGCTGGCAAACCTATGACGCAGTTAGTTAAGCAACGGCAAGGTGCGCTAAATTATCCTGTTTACCAATTTGCGGTTGCGCCGCAGCAGCGAGCAACATTGCATGAGCGCATAGCTAGGCGTTTTGAGCTAATGCTAGCAGAGGGTTTTCAACACGAAGTTGAAGCACTGTTCGAACGCAAGGACCTCCATCCAGACTTACCCTCAATCCGCAGTGTGGGCTACCGCCAGATGTGGCAATATTTATCGGGGGAGCTGAATTATCAAGAAATGAAAGAACGCGGGATTATTGCTACGAGACAGCTTGCAAAACGTCAGTTAACGTGGCTACGCGGCTGGCCAGATGTGCACTGGCTGGATACTTTCGCCCATGATAAACTCGATCAGGTACGATCGCGGCTGCAACGGCCAACCGAAAAGTTTTCGGTAAAAGATTGAAAAATAAAGAATCGCCCTAAGATCAAAGTTTGAGAATGCAGCGTATGTTATGGCATGTTTAAGTTGCAAAATTTTACCGTTGGTCTAGGGTGAGTAGTAGGTTTCTACCAGTTAACTGACCACTCAATTGACTTGGATATTAATAACAAAAAAAGGAATCCGCCATGGCGAAAGGGCAAACGCTTCAAGATCCGTTTTTAAACGCACTACGTCGCGAGAGAGTACCTGTATCGATTTATCTTGTAAACGGTATCAAATTACAAGGTCAAATTGAGTCGTTTGATCAGTTTGTTGTGTTGTTGAAGAATACTGTAAGCCAAATGGTATACAAACATGCCATTTCAACGGTTGTACCGGCACGTATTCCGCAAAACTACCTGCCTCAGCAAGGTGTACACAATCAAGGTGATATTGAAGAATAAATTAAATTGAGGAGGTCTACACACGTTGTTCGACAGATATGAAGGTGGCGATTATGCCGTATTGGTCCACATGGACCTACCCGCCGAAGTCGATAGAGAAGACCTCTCTGAACTTCATTTGTTAGCTAGCTCAGCAGGCGTTGAAACGCTGGGTGTTGTGACGGCTTGTCGCAGTGCACCGAACCCAAAATATTTTGTGGGAAGTGGAAAAGCAGAAGAAATCGCCGAACAAGTTCAGGCGTTAGAAGCTAATATTGTCATTTTTAACCACGCCTTATCGCCGACTCAAGAGCGCAACCTCGAGAAGATCTGCAAATGTCGTGTATTGGATCGTACCGGTCTAATACTGGACATTTTTGCGCAACGAGCGCGCACCCACGAAGGTAAATTACAAGTTGAGTTAGCCCAGTTGCGGCATATTTCTACGCGTTTGGTACGCGGTTGGACTCACTTAGAACGCCAAAAAGGCGGGATCGGCTTACGCGGACCTGGTGAGACGCAGTTGGAAACTGACCGGCGTTTAATTCGGGGTCGAATTAAAAACATTCTGCGGCGTTTAGAGAAAGTGCAAAAGCAGCGTGAGCAGGGTCGACGAGCGCGCCAACGTGCCGAAATTCCAACAGTCAGTTTAGTCGGCTATACTAACGCAGGGAAATCAACCTTGTTCAATACGATGACCGAGTCTGGCGTGTATGCAGCCGACCAATTGTTCGCAACTCTTGATCCCACGTTACGGAAACTAGAAATAGAAGATGTCGGCCGTATTATTCTCGCTGACACTGTGGGTTTTATCCGTCATCTACCTCACGACTTGGTTGCAGCATTTAAGGCGACATTACAAGAGACGCAAGAGGCGGATATTCTTTTGCATGTCGTGGATGTAGCCGACGAGCAGCAACAAAGCAATATTGAGCAGGTTACCGAGGTGCTGACAGAAATCGATGCGGGGGAAGTGCCCCAGTTAATGATTTGCAACAAAATTGATAAACTGGAAGATTCAACGCCGCGTATTGATAGAGATGATGAAGGGAAGCCCATTCGTGTGTGGGTTTCTGCTCAAGTAAACATAGGCATTGAGTTAATTTTCGAGGCGTTAAAAGAGCGACTCGGACCGCAAATGGTCAAATTAAGCTTAAAATTGCCACCATCTATGGGTAAACTGCGTGGTACGCTATATCAACTTAATAGTGTTTCAGCAGAACGTATCGATGAGCAAGGTGCATTAGAACTCGATATAAAAATGTCGGTTGTGGACTGGAACAAATTGCAGAAAGAATACGACAATCGACTCGACAACTATATTCAGTAATCGTTTTTTTAACTTTAACGGAGTCATCCATGGCATGGAACCAACCGGGTAACGGCGGTAACAAAGACCGCGACCCATGGAAAAACCAAGGGGGCAATGATCAAGGGCCCCCGGATCTTGACGAGGCACTACGTAAGTTTTTCGCCAAGTTGGGTCTAGGTGGAAATAAAGGTAACGGCGGTAGCGGCAAATCTGGTATTCCTGCAAAGGGCATCGGAATTATTGCGATTCTCGCTGTTATTATTTGGTTTATCGCTGGTTTTTACACAGTGAAAGAAGCAGACCGGGGCGTGGTACTGCGCTTTGGTAATTTTCACACGCTGGTCGAGTCAGGGTTGCATTGGCGTCCTGTGTTTGTCGATACCGTTGAGCATGTTGATGTTAACAATATCCGCTCGGATAGCACCGAAGGCTTTATGTTGACCCAAGACGAAAACGTCGTAGTGGTACAACTCGATGTGCAGTATCGCGTCGTCGATCCACGCAACTACTTGTTCAACGTCGATAACGCAGACCAAGTATTGTCACGCGCGACCGATAGTGCGTTACGTTACGTGGTAGGTCATACGACGATGGATGAAGTGCTAACACGCGGTCGTGAGGACGTTCGTGCGCGTACCCTGGATTTACTTGAACGTACCATTGACCCGTATTCAATGGGACTGCAAATCGTTGATATCAATTTGCTACCAGCGCGTCCGCCAGAAGAGGTTAAAGAAGCCTTTGATGACGCAATCGCTGCACAAGAGGATGAAGAACGCTTTATCCGTGAAGCGGAAGCGTATGCGCGTGAAGTCGAGCCGTTGGCGCGTGGTCAAGTACGTCGTATGCTGCAAGAAGCGCAAGCGTACAAAGAGCAGATCATCCTAGAGGCTCAAGGTGAAGTGGCTCGCTTTAACGAACTGCTACCGCAGTACGAAAACGCGCCGCAAGTAACGCGTGAGCGTATCTACTTAGATACCTTGCAAGACCTCTACGCAAAAACACCGAAAGTGTTGGTCGATGTTGAGGGTAGCAATAACATGATGTACTTACCGCTCGACAAGATTCTCGAAAAGCAAGGAAGAAAGGTTAATGACCTATCGCCTTTGCGTGTACCAACCGACTCAAACATGAATCAATCGCGCAACAGCGCAAATGGCTCGAGCAATTCGACTGATTCGGGTCGTACAAATACGCGTGGCGGGGGTCGATAATTATGAAAAATTTAATCGCAATTATTGTAGTAGTACTCGTCGCTTTGGGTTTGTCGTCTCTTTATGTCGTTAAAGAGGGTGAGCGCGCAATTCTTATTCAATTTGGTAAGGTTGAGCGTAATGCCGAGACAGGCGAAGCTATGGTTTTCGAGCCAGGGTTGCATTTCAAAATACCGTTTATTGAGCAAGTCAAACGCTTAGACGCACGTTTGCAAACGCTTGATGGCGACCCTGACCGTTTTGTTACCAGTGAGAAAAAGGATTTGATCGTTGACACTTACGTGATGTGGCGTATCAACGACTTCTCGACTTTCTATCTGAGTACCAATGGCGGTAACAAAGTGCAAGCTGAAGCGTTGCTAACGCGTCGTATCAACAGCGGATTACGCAGCGAATTTGGTAGCCGTACTATTTCAGATATCGTCTCAGGTGAGCGTGACGAATTGATGCGTGAAGCCCTTATTAAAGGTGCTGAGAGTGCGTCTGACTTAGGTGTAGAAGTTATTGATGTACGTGTGATGCAGATTAACCTACCTGATGAAGTCAGTCAGTCTATCTACCAGCGGATGCGCGCAGAACGTCAAGCAGTCGCCACTGAGCACCGCTCAGAGGGTCGTGAGCAAGCCGAAATTATTCGTGCTGATGTGGATGCACGCGTAACCGTTATGTTAGCAGATGCTAAGCGCCAATCTCGCCAACTACGGGGTGAAGGTGATGCGCAAGCAGCGAAGATTTATGCGGACTCTTATCAACAAGATCCAGAGTTCTTTGCATTCATTCGTAGCATGCAAGCATACAGTGAATCCTTCAGCTCGGGGTCGGATGTACTCGTGCTTGATGCGGAGAGTGATTTCTTCCGCTACCTTCAGGATATTCAAGGCGAACCGAAAGAGTAAGCCCAAGCAAATCGAAGCCCGCGTTATCGCGGGCTTTTTTATGTCCATATACAAACCGAACGCAACAGGGTAAAATTACGTCGATTTTTTTTAAGCGGGGCAAACATGAGTCAAAACGTCGTGATTCTAGGCACCCAATGGGGTGACGAAGGTAAAGGTAA
>NZ_DEYI01000016.1:8451-8614 GCF_002364475.1 Idiomarina sp. UBA3162 | reverse complement strand
TAAAGGTAACGTTGAATACTGGGTAGCACAGATTCAGCCAGGTCGCGTACTGTACGAAATGGACGGTGTTTCTGAAGAACTGGCACGTGAAGCGTTCCGCCTTGCGGCACGTAAATTGCCATTCAAAACCACTTTTGTTACTCGGACGGTAATGTGATGAAAG
>NZ_DEYI01000016.1:0-8137 GCF_002364475.1 Idiomarina sp. UBA3162 | reverse complement strand
ACTCGGACGGTAATGTGATGAAAGCAAGTGAACTTAAAGAAAAAACCGTTGAGCAGCTGCAAGAAGAATTGCTGAACTTGCGTCGTGAGCAGTTCAATCTGCGTATGCAAGCGGCAACAGGTCAGCTGAATCAGACTCACATGATGAAGCAAGTACGTCGCGATATCGCACGTATTAAAACCATCTTAAATGAGAAGGCAGGTGCGTAATGGCTGAAGAAAAACGTGTTCGTACACTGCAAGGCAAAGTTGTGAGCGACAAGATGGATAAAACCATCACTGTAGCGGTAGAGCGTCGTGTTAAGCACCCGATCTACGGCAAATACATCTCGCGTACAACTAAAGTACACGCACATGATGAAGAGAATCAGTGCAAGATGGGCGATACCGTGATTGTTCGCGAATCACGCCCTCTTTCCAAGAATAAATCTTGGGCATTGCTCGAAATCGTTGAACGTGCTGAAATTGTCTAATTGCAGTTCGTAACAATATATACAAAGGCCTCCCTTGCGGAGGTCTTTTTTTTGATCTAAATAAAGTTTATTACGGTATACTTTATTACAAAATAATAACGTTACCCGTATTTTCATCTAAAGTAAGGAGCACAACATGACGAAAAGTTGGGTGCTAGCCGCCTCAATGCTGGCTGCCAGCCCAGTCTACGCTGTACCGATGCAGCAGGATCAGGAGTCGGTTCAGCAGGAGATTGAGGCATTAAAGCAAAAGCTGGCAGATCTCGAGGCGCGTTTAGCTAAGCAAGAAAAAGCTAAAGAAAAAATGAAAGAACATCATCAAGAGATGATGTCCAAAAAAGATTATGCTAATAAATCCAAACGGTCTCGTCGTATGCAAAGCGAAGAAGTGGCTGATTCAGGGGTTCAGGCACGCTTAGCTAAGCTCGAAGAGAAAACGGAAGAAAACGAAAATTGGCCAATTAAAGTACACGGTGCCGTTCGTTTTCAATACGAATACAATAACTATGACCGTGACAATGAAAACCGCACGGGCGACCTAGATTTTGATATTTTCCGTTTGAATTTTGATGGTGAAATCGGTGATGTTATTCTCTCTGCTGAATATCGCTGGTTCCAGTATCAAGACGTCGTGAAGCACGCTTGGTTTGGGTATAACTTTACCGATAAGTGGCAAGGCCAAATTGGCGTTGTTAAAGTGCCATTTGGTAATATGCCTTATAACTCTCACAGCTACTTTTTCAACTCAACATTTTATATTGGGTTAGAGGATGAGCACGATAACGGTATTAGATTCCTTTACCGCGGTGATGACTGGGATTTCGATATCGCTTATCACAAGTCCGATGAACAGGGTGGTGTTGATGGCTCAGCAACAGACCGTACAGCGCGTTACAACTACGATACTGTAGGTATTCGTCTGCCGGGTCAGGGCGCTTATGACACACCTGGGTTACCGATTGGTGAAAGCAATAGTTATGCATTGCGTGCCGCTCGCAAGTTTACGTTCAGTGATGAAGAAAACTTAGAAATCGGTGTATCGGCGCAGGGTAATAACTTCTATTCAGGTTCGGCGGCTGAAGGCTTTACTGCTGCACAAGAATATGAAAACCAAAACGTCGGTAATCGTTTTGCATGGGGTGTTCACGGTAACTACAACAATGGTCCTTGGAATGTTCAGCTACAGTACGCTGACTACGAGTATGACTTAAAGGTTGAAAATCGTGGCGTCTACATGGGTGCCTATGCCTACTATGATGCTATCCCAACTGAAGCCAAAGTTTATACAGGAAATGTGGCCTATACGTTGCCGGTAAACATTGGACCGATAACTTCGCTTACATTCTATAATGATCATAGCATTATAACCGATAAGCGCGGCTACCAAGACGATACTTGGATGAATGTTCTAGGCGTTGCCGTGGCAGCAGGCGGTGGTTTTTATACGTATATCGATTACGTGAAGGCCAAGAACCAACCGTTCATTGGAGGCAATATTGCTACTGATGGTGGTGAAGTAAATGATCGCTTTAATATTAACTTTGGTTATTACTTCTAAGGGTTAGTTACTTTGATCCAACGCAGAAAGTGGCGCCTCGGCGCCACTTTTTATTTGTCTGTTTCATGTTGATAGGCGTCTTCTTTATCACGCAAATCTCGTGTCGGCGCAAATTTTGGGAGCTCGGTGTGAAGCGCTGCTTTGGCAAGAATGTGAGCACTGATAGGAGCAGTTAGAAATAGGAAAATGGCTATCAGCAACTCGTTGAGTGTGAGAGTGCCCTGTGCCGAGGTCGATATGATTGCTGCTATTACTGTCCCACCAATTCCCATGGTAGTATTTTTAGTTGGCGCATGTAGGCGTGTAAAAAAGTCAGGTAATATTGCAAGACCAAGCGAACCGATGAAGGCAAATACCGCACCAATTAAGATGAAGAAAGCGATCACCCACTGTACCCACAACGGTAATTGATTTAAAGCTTCCATTGGTTTCCTCTTTTATTCAATTAAATCACCACGGAGTAAAAACTTACCCGCTGCAATCGTGCCAACAAAACCAAACATTGCAATCAAAAGAGCTGCTTCGAAATATGTTTGTGTATTTTGATAGATGCCGAGTAACAACAGCAGTGCTAACGAGTTTATATACACTGTATCCAGTGCAAGAATTCGGTCGGGTAGATGAGGACCTTTAGCGAGCCGCCAGAAGTTCATTATAATCGACAAACTAAACAGTACGAACGCTATGTGAATTACAGTCGTTAGCATTGGAATATCTCCTTCAAGCGACGCTCGTAGCGCTGACGTATCACGTTAATCGTTTCTTCTGGTGTCTCGTCAGAAAAAGCATGGATTAGTATGCCTCGGCGACCCCGGGTAATTTCGCAAGACACTGTTCCAGGGGTCAGAGTAATAGTGCTCGCCAAAATTGTTACAGGCAGTTCGTCTGTCATATCCAGAGGGAATACAAACAAAGCAGGTTTGAGGTGCTTTCTACGGCCTAAGATTAAAGCAGCCACTTTAAAGTTGGCCACGATAATATCGAAAATCAAAATAACGAGATAGACCAGCGCCAAATGTGGCTTTTTAATAGTTTTAAAATCAGGCCAAGCGGGCCGTAACAAAAGCGGTATTAAGGTCGTTATAATTAAACCTAGGATCACCACACCAGGTGCTATTGAATTAAATAGCAGCAACCATATAGCAAATAAGCTTAGTGTTAGAAATGGAGCTGGAAACACTTTACTCATATTGGTTCTCCTCGCCGCTACTAGGCGCAATGACTGTGGTCGGGTAAGATTGCGTATCGAGTAACTCGTCAGCAACACTATCGGTGTAGTCACGGATAGGGTTAGCAAATATAGTTAATATCAATGAGAGCGATAATAACATCCCGATTGCCACACGCTTTCCTATAGGAGCTGATTGTTCATTCGGTTTACCCTGCAGAGTATGCCAAATCATTTTACTACCAGTTCGGCTCATCATTATTAACATCACTAAGGTGGCAAGTAGCATTGTCCCCCACAACCAAAAACCACTCGTTGAGACCGGTGCGGCTTGTAAAATCATGAGTTTCCCAGCAAATCCACTTAATGGAGGTAAGCCGATAATTGCGATGGCCGCAATCAGAAACATAACGGCGTAGGTGTTGTGATTTGCCATACGTTTGCCTGTAACGATACGAGAAGCTGTTTTTCCACGTTCGAATGCCATGACGTCGGCAAGCAAAAACAAAGCGCCTGTGATCACTGTTGAATGAATTAAATAGAACAGGGCTGTACTGATTCCCGCAGCAGAGCTAAAGCTATAAGTTGCTAATAGTGTGCCTACCGAAACGATAACTAAATAAGCAACAAGTAATCTAAAGTCACGGGTACCTAGCATGCCAATAATGCCAAATATTAACGTCAATATACCGAGTATCCATAGCCAGTCTGCTGCGAGCCAAACGAGTTCGTTCGCCTCGGGCCCAAAGATAAGGGTGTAGACACGAATGATTGAATAGACGCCGACTTTGGTCATTATTGCGAAGAGCGCAGCAACCACTCCCGTGGTCGTCGAATAGGCCTGCGGTAGCCAAAAGTGTAGCGGAAGAATCGCTGCTTTAATACCAAACACAGCGAGCAACATGAAGCCTCCAGCTCTCGCCAATGCGGCCTCGTCACCTGATAACTGAGCCACCTTAACCGCCATATCGGCCATGTTAAGTGTACCCGTTGTTGCATATAAGGTGCCCACACTAATCAAAAATAGTGCACTACCGAGCAAGTTTAGTAGTACATAATGGAGCGTCGAACGTACCCGGAATTTGCCACCGCCATGCATCATTAGTCCGTATGACGAGATTAGTAACACCTCGAAAAAGACAAATAAGTTAAAAAGATCGCCCGTGGCAAAGGCGCCGATGATGCCCATTACCTGGAACTGGAAAAGTGCATGGAAATGGGAGCCTAGATTATCTTCGGTATAACAACCATAGATCAGCACCGGCAGTGCTAATACAGCGGTTAATAGGATCATTAAGGTACTGAGTTTATCCAGTACAAGTACAATACCAAAGGGAGCTGACCAGTCACCCAAAGCATAGACTAACATGCCGTTTTGGTTAACGTGCACAAGTAATAATGCGGCACAAACGAGCGTAAGAATACTTGATGCTAAACCAAGCGCGCGCCGTTTAGGCTGAGGACGGTCGCCCCAGGGTAATAGCTGCAGTAGCGCTGTGAATAAGGGTATCAGTATTGGTAAAATTGCTAGGTGTTGTTGCCACATCAGCGTGAAGACTCCCCACTATCTTGTTCGTTCACTTCATCCGTTCCAATTTCACCCCGTGTACGAACCGCCAAAATGACAGAGTACGCGGTCATCGCAAAACCTATTACAATTGCCGTCAGCACGAGTGCCTGCGGTAACGGATCGGCGTATTCGGTGTTCGTACCTAAGATAGGTGCACCGTCAATGGTGAGCCTGCCTGTGGAAAATAGGAATAAGTTGACCGCATACGAGAGCATGGTTATTCCAACCACGACAGGAAATGAACGACCTCTTAGGATCAGAAATACACTGCAGGCGGTTAAAACACCAACGGTCACTGAGAATAATGTTTCCATCTAGTTCCCCTCCTGACGCGGACGATGACGCGTTGTCATTTTCCCAAAGTTACTTAAAATCATCATGGTGGCTCCAATTACGGTTAGGAATACCCCCAAATCGAACAATAACGCAGTTGCGAATTCAAACTTACCAACAAGCGGCCATTTTAAATATGTGAACCAAGAGGTAAGGAAGGGCCGGTCGAAGAACCAACTACCAACGCCTGTTAATGCCGCAATCATCACGCCAAACGACATGAGTGATTGGTAATTTACATTAAATCGTTCCTTCACCCAGTCTACACCGTTAGCAATGTACTGGAGGATCATTGCTGAGGCCGCGATAAGACCGGCGATAAAGCCCCCTCCGGGCAGATTATGGCCGCGCAGGAAGATGTAGACCGCTACCACCATTGCCATCGGAAGGATTAAGTTCGCAACGTTAGTGAGCATCAGCGGGTGTTTGATACGATGCCATGGTCGTCCATCAATATCGCTCGACGGCATGAACGGTTTGAGCTTATTGAGTAACTTATGAATTCCCGCTGCGGCAATAGCTAAAACTGTAATTTCACCGAGAGTGTCGAAGCCACGAAAGTCGACTAGGATAACGTTGACGACGTTAGTGCCACCACCGCCTGTTTTTGCATTCGCAATGAAAAAATCTGAAATCGTTTCAAAGTCACTCGTCAGGATCCCGTAGTTTAGTGTTGCAACTATACCACCGATTAAACTTGCGATTAAAATATCACGAAATACACGATGCCCGGTTGACGCGCGGGCTGTTTTCTGCGGCATAAAAAATAATGCAAGTACCATGAGAATAATGCTGACTACTTCGACGACCAGCTGTGTCATAGCGAGATCGGGGGCCGAGAAATGCGCGAAGGATAGCGATACCACAAGCCCGACGACTGAAAGCATCATAAGCATAATAAAACGGTGACGATGCAAAACAGCCGTGGCAAAGCCTGCAACCATGAGCACAGAAGCACCGACAATAGAAACAAAGTCAACGGGCAGTTGTTCTCTCGAGCCTTCCAAAGTCACTATTTCAAACAACTGCGGAATTACCAGTACGATGACGGAAATAAGTACTAACGCCATGTAGCGCTGTAACGAGCCCGTATCTATATACGTGAACAACTTGTTGGCACTATCGCATATCGACTGCACGATACGCTCGAAGTTATGCTTGGCATCTTGCCCTTCAAACTGACGATTAAACGTAAACAGTTGATCGCGCTGGCTGTAGATAACAATACCACCTACAATAGCGACGGCGCTCATCAACAGTGGGAGGTTGAAACCATGCCAGAGTGCCAGTTTTACCGTTATGTTATCGAGTACAACACTACTTACTGCTTGGTTTAATATACCGGACACCGTGAGCATTGGGAGTAGCCCTATGATAATGCACATGAGTGACAATATAAGAACCGGCAATGCCATCATTTTCGGCGGGTCATGAGGTTGTTTTGGAAGCTCCTTGTATCCACCATTAAAAAACACATCATGAATAAACCGAATAGAATAAGCGACCGATAGTGCTGCGCCCACGGTGGCGAGTACAGGAACAAACCAACTTAATCCACCGAACAGATGTTGGTTGAGAGCTTGGTCCAAAAAAAGCTCTTTAGACATAAAACCGTTAAAAGGAGGCACGCCAGCCATCGATGCAGTGACGATCATCGCAAGCGTCGCGGTAATCGGCATAAACTTGAGTAGACCTTGTAGCTTGCGCATATCTCGCGTGCCAGCCTCATGGTCAATTATGCCGGCGGTCATAAATAACCCAGCCTTGAAACACGCGTGATTAATCACGTGGAATAGCGCCGCGATCACAGCAGCCTGTGAGCCAATTCCAAGCAACATACAAATAAGGCCTAAATGGCTTACCGTTGAGAAGGCCAATAACCCTTTTAAGTCGTGTTTAAGTAGTGCGAAATAAGCACCGACTAACATTGTGATCAGACCAATGAGCGTAACAGTAATAAACCAAAACTCGGTTCCCGCCAGAGCAGGGTGCATGCGCGCAAGCAAAAATATACCGGCTTTAACCATCGTGGCTGAGTGCAAGTAAGCACTTACAGGCGTTGGTGCAGCCATAGCATGAGGCAACCAAAACTGAAATGGAAATTGAGCTGACTTAGTAAATGCGCCCAACAATACCAGAATGAGTGCAGGGATATATAAACTGTGTGCTTGAATTGCGTCTTTCGCGGCAAATATTGCGTCCAACTGGTAGCTACCGGCAATATGCCCAATAATCAGCAAGCCAGCGAGCAGTGCTAGTCCACCGGCGCCTGTTGTTGCAAGTGCCATGCGCGCGCCACGACGAGCGTCACTTTGATGATACCAATAACCTATCAACAAGAATGACGATATACTAGTGAGTTCCCAGAATGCCCACATCAACAGCACATTATCGGCTGTGACGATGCCAAGCATTGACGACATAAATAGTAATAAACAGGCGTAGAAACGACTGTCATTATCTTTACTAGACAAATAGTAATGGGCGTATAGGACAATCAACACACCGATACCGAGAATAAGGCTAACGAACAGGAGCGATAAGCCGTCCAGACGGAAGGCAAGGTCAAAATCAATATTCGGTAGCCACTGCTGTATGGCTGTGGGAATATCTCCTGCCAGCGTTTGCTGGGCAAGTGGCCATGCAACCAAAATGCATGAGATGGGTATTGCAATCGTCGCTATCGTCTTTACAGGTCGACTCGTTCGTCGAAGCAGTAAAGGAATCAAAGCACCAATCATTGGCGCGAACACAATATAAAATAGGTTCATAAGCTAAAACGTCTGGCCTCGGTTGCTATTCCACAGAACTGTACAAGTCAAACACAAACAATGTTTTACGACTTTACCATTGTAAAGGATGAGTGCCAACTGATACCGGTCGAGATACGGTGATTAACAAAAAAAGTGAGATAACCCTATCGCTTCAAATTTTTATCTGTTACAATTCGCCGCCCTTTTTATAAGGGAAAAACCAAAAGGCAGCACGACCCGAGAGGGTCTGTTTTTTTAACTAAGCGGGGCACTGAAATGATCC
>NZ_DEYI01000098.1:0-10549 GCF_002364475.1 Idiomarina sp. UBA3162 | reverse complement strand
TTGCTAGCAAACTTGATGATGCCGGTTATTGGTCTATTGAGTCGTGGGGCGGCGCTACGTTGGATTCGTGTATTCGTTATTTAGGTGAAGACCCTTGGGAACGCATTCGAAAACTTAAAGAAGCGATGCCCAATACCCGCCAGCAGATGTTATTGCGTGGTCAGAATCTCTTGGGTTATCGCCATTACGCTGATGATGTCGTGCGTCGCTTCGTAGAGCGCGCGCGCGAAAACGGTGTCGACGTGTTCCGTATTTTTGATGCGATGAACGATGTACGTAATTTGAAAACCGCGATTAAAGCCGCAAAAGACGTGGATGGCCATGCACAAGGAACCATGTCTTACACGGTGTCACCGGTGCACACGTTGGAAAAATGGGTGGAGATGGCACAGGAACTCGAAGACCTTGGCTGTGATTCGTTATGTATCAAAGATATGGCGGGTCTATTGCGTCCCAATGATGCATTCGAACTGGTGTCAGCGTTAAAAGAAAAGACCAATTTACCAATCGCAATGCAGTGTCATGCGACAACCGGTCTTAGTGTCGCGACTTACCAAAAATCCATTGATGCCGGTATTGATATGCTGGATACGGCTATTTCGCCGATGAGCATGACTTACGGACACTCGCCGACAGAAACGCTGGTAGCGATGACTGAAGGGTCTGACCGTGATACCGGCTTATCACTCACTGAGCTTGAGGACATAGCGAGTTATTTCCGTGATGTTCGCAAAAAGTATGCTCAATTTGAAGGTTCTCTAAAAGGAGTCGACGCGCGTATTTTATTGGCGCAAGTGCCTGGCGGTATGCTCACTAATATGGAAAACCAACTTAAAGAGCAGAACGCGCTGGATAAGTTTGACCAAGTGTTAGAAGAAATTCCGAAAGTACGTGAGGATCTAGGCTTTATCCCATTGGTTACGCCCACTTCACAAATTGTCGGTACGCAGGCGGTACTCAACGTACTAAGTAAGGAGCGCTACGCCAATATCTCTAAAGAGACTGCGGCGGTATTAAAAGGCGAATACGGAGCCACTGCCGCACCAGTCAATAAAGAATTACAGCAACGTGTGCTTGAAGGCGGTGAAGCGATTACCTGCCGTCCTGCCGATAAAATTGATGACGAGCTCGACAAGCTGACTCAAGAACTTAATGATAAGGCCAAAGCAGATGGTATTCGTCTGGCAGATAACGTCGTTGATGACGTGCTGACTTATGCGTTGTTTCCGCAAATTGGTCTTAAGTTCTTACAAAACCGCGATAACCCTGATGCATTTGAACCTGCTCCATCTGCGGATAAACCGCAAGCCACTGACACGCCTAAGCAGGCAGCGTCGAGTGCAAGCGCTGGCAGTTCCGTCCAAGGGGGAACTGAGCATTACGATGTGGCAGTCAATGGTAAGACTTATCAAGTGTCGGTCAGTGCTGCGGGTGAACTGGAATCCGTCAAACCCACTCCGCAGTCAACTTCTAATGATAATACACCTGCGAGTGAGGGCACCACAGTCGTTGCGCCTTTGGCCGGGAACATATTTAAGGTGAATGTGAGCGAAGGCGATCAGGTCAGTGCGGGTGATGTGCTTATCGTTATGGAAGCGATGAAAATGGAAACTGACATCAAAGCCGAGCAAGATGGAACTGTAAGCAGTGTCCATGTTAAAGAAGGCGATGCAGTATCGGTCGACGACGAATTGGTAACGCTGGGGTAATCCATGGATAAGCTTACGTTGTTATGGCAAACCACCGGATTATCAGCGATTACCGTAGGGCAAACCGCGATGATCATCGTCGGTGGGATCTTACTGTTCCTGGCCATTGCTAAAAAGTTTGAACCACTGTTATTGCTACCGATTGGCTTTGGTGCCATTTTGGCCAATATTCCGCTTGCTGGTTTTACCGAGGCGGGTGGCGTGCTTTACTACGTCTATAAAGTCGGTATTGATACAGGCATGTTCCCACTGATTATTTTCATGGGCGTTGGCGCTCTTACCGACTTTGGTCCCTTGCTCGCTAACCCGAAAATGATGTTACTGGGCGGCGCTGCGCAGTTTGGTATCTTTGCAACATTGTTTGGTGCAATTGCGCTGAATATGGTGCCGGGTATTGAATTCTCGATGGCGGATGCTGCGGCTATTTCAATTATTGGTGGTGCTGATGGGCCTACCGCGATTTTCCTTGCGTCTCGACTTGCACCTGACTTGCTCGGTGCGATTGCCGTAGCAGCGTACTCGTATATGGCACTCGTACCGATTATTCAGCCACCGATTATGCGTTTGTTAACATCAGAGTCTGAACGTCAGATTAAAATGAAGCAATTACGTCCTGTAGGACGCCGTGAGAAGATTTTCTTTCCACTGGCGGTCATACTGCTGACCTTATTGCTATTGCCGAGTGCAACGCCGCTGGTAGGCATGTTTTGTTTAGGGAATTTGATGCGGGAGTCAGGCGTTGTAGAACGACTCACTAAGACAACGCAGAATGATCTTATCAATATTGTGACAATCTTCTTGGGCTTGGCGGTTGGCTCGAAGTTGCAAGCCGAACAGTTCTTGAGCTTCCAAACCTTGGGCATCCTTGTTTTAGGCGCTATAGCATTCGCAATCGGTACGGCGAGCGGTATTTTGATGGCTAAATTGATGGGTAAATTTAGCAAGGACCCCATCAACCCTCTTATCGGTGCCGCAGGCGTGTCAGCTGTGCCCATGGCCGCTCGAGTGGTTAACAAGGTAGGATTGGATTCAAACCAGAGCAACTTCTTGCTTATGCACGCGATGGGACCTAATGTTGCCGGTGTATTAGGTTCTGCGGTTGCGGCAGGGATTTTGCTCGCGCTGGTTTAATAGGCCAGACTTAGATGGCTTACAGGCCGCCTCGGCCTGTAAGCCACATCATCACCGTATAAAATAGTGCGATAACGGTACTAATAATAGCAATATAGATAAAGCCTTTCTGACCCTGCTTCAACGTCCAACCATGCATTTTCAGGTAGACAATCCAGAGCAAGCTCAACACTAATGGAATAATGAATATAAAGCGGATCATGACTGCTCCTGTTGTTGGTGCTGATAGATCGCCGAGAGGTCATTAGCCGCTTGATAAGCGTGATTCAAGGATTTCTCAAGCCCGGTAATGGTATCTGCGACCTTATCAATGTTGCCTGCAGCCATGTGCTTTTCCAAATCAGCTGCGCGAGATTGCAACGCCTCTAAGCCTAAATTGCCCGCCGCACCCTTCAGTGAGTGGAAATAGCGGCGCGCGCTTTCGTGTTGACCGCGAGTGATGAAGTCAGAAACCTTCATGGCACTATTTTGATACTCAGTAAACAACTGCTCAACTAACTTCAAGTACAATGGCACGTTATGTTGCAGGCGTGCCAGCGCTTGTTCGAATTGGATTCCTTTAACCTGCGGATAACGAATTTTCTTTTCGTTCGGGTTGCTGGGCTCAGCCTTTACTTCAACTTCAGCTTGCTGTTTCGAGTCATCCTCGTAGTGTCCCGGCACACACCATTTAACGATTGCTTTTAATAGTTGCTTTTCGTCAATCGGCTTAGCGATATGCCCCTGCATGCCTGCTGATAGCGAGCGTTCTTCATCACCACTCATGGCATTAGCGGTCATCGCGAGAATAGGGAGCTGCTTGTAGTCGTAGAGCGCACGAATCTTTTTCGCGGCGGTGAGTCCATCCATTACTGGCATTTGAATGTCCATCAGTACTAACGCGTAACGCTTCTGTTCAATTGCATCGAGCGCGGCTTGACCATGCTCTGCAATATCTACCTTAAAGCCTTGGCTTTTGAGGAGTTCGAGCGCAACCTGCTGGTTAATTTCGTTATCTTCTACCAATAAAATCGGTGCGCCTTTGATTGCGTCTGGCAAGTTGGTTGACGGTAATTCATTGGCTGCGGTGATATCTTCGCGCTTGTACAATGTGGTCGCTAAGCTATGGCCCAATGTTGTTGCTGTAAATGGCTTCGAAAGAATATCGGAAATACCGGCCGCAGCGGCTTGCTCACTCATTTCTTCTGCATAATAGCCCGTAGCTAAGATCATTTTGGGCGCTTCATCAGCCAGTGACTGACTCACTTTCTGACACAACGATAATCCATCCATACCTGGGAGTCGCCAATCCACAAGTAGCACGTCATAAGGTATGTCATCTTCGCGTAAGATATCCAGTGCTTGTTCTGCAGTACGGCACACCCGCACATCGACTTGATAGCTACGCAGCATCTCTTGAATCATTTCGCGCGTGCTCAAATTATCGTCGATGGCGAGCACACGTTTCCCCCGTAATTTTTGTATCAAGTACTGGTGATGAGAGTCATCTTGTTGTGGTTGCATGGGCAGCGTGAGTTCAATGTAAAATGTTGAACCCTGACCCAAGCCACTGGTAACACCAATATCTCCGCCCATGAGTTGAATCAAACGTCGAGATATCGCCAAGCCAAGACCGGTGCCACCGTATTTACGGGTGGTAGAAGAGTCTGCTTGCGTAAAGGCCTTAAACAGATTGGCGCGTTGTTCTTCATCCATACCGATCCCCGTATCAGTGACCGATATACGCAACCAGACTTTATCGTCATTTTTATCGAGTAAGGTGACGGCGACATTGATCTCACCATCTTCTGTAAACTTAATTGCATTGCTGACCAAGTTGACCAGTACTTGGTTGAGCCGTAATGGGTCGCCAAACAGGCGCGTCGGGATATTTGCAGGCAGGTTAATGATAAATTCGAGATCCTTATCATACGCCTTATACGCGAACATATCGGCTAGCGAAGTCAATACGTCCTGTAAATCAAATGGAATACGCTCAATGCTTAGTTTTCCGGCGTCGATTTTGGAAAAGTCGAGGATGTCATTAATGACGCCTAGCAGAGCCTGTGACGACGAGTCGATGACTTTAATATAACGTTTTTGCTTTTCCGATAATTGTGTTTTTAAGCATAGATTGGCCATCCCGACAATCGCATTAATCGGCGTGCGAATTTCGTGGCTCATNNGGCGGTGTCGCGCAGGATCGGCTCTTCGACCGGCAGGACCAGCCGCAGCCCGAAACAGGCGCCTTGGCCCAGATCGGACTCCACCCAGATCTCGCCGCCCATCATCGTCACCAGCCGCCGCGTGATGGCGAGCCCCAGCCCGGTGCCTTCGAACGCGCGGCTGCGGGCATCGTCCACCTGATTGAACTCGCCAAAGACGTGATCCAGCTTTTCGCGGGGAATGCCGATGCCGGTATCCTCGACCGTCATGTGGATGGCGGCGCTGTGATCGGGCTCTACCGTGCCGGTGACCCGCACCAGCACATGGCCCGAAGGCGTGAATTTCACCGCATTGCCCATGAGATTGGTCAGGATCTGCCGGATCCGGCCCAGATCGCCGATAAAATGCGTCGGCAGGAACAGATCGTAATCCACCAGCAGATCCAGCTGCTTTTCCCGGGCGGAGGGCTGCAGCAGCATCACCACCTCGTGGATGGCGCGTTCCAGATCGAAGGGATCAAGTTTCAGCTGCATCCTGTCCGCCTCGATCTTGGAATAATCAAGGATGTCATTGATGAGCACCAGCAGGCTTTCGCCGGAATTGCGGATGGTTNCGACGTAAAGCCGCTGTTCTTCGGACAGCGGTCCCTCCAGCAGCAGGGCGGCCATGCCCACCACGCCGTTCATGGGCGTGCGGATTTCGTGGCTCATATTGGCGAGGAATTCGCCTTTAGCGACGTTGGCTTGTTCAGCGGCTTCTTTCGCTTGCTCCATTTGCTCAGCGACCGACTTGATAGAGGAAATATCGTAATAGCTACCGATGATGCCAATGACATTTTTTTGATCGTCATAAAGCGGAACACTCGAGTGCTCGATGTAGCGTGTGTTATTCGCCAAGTTAAGTTCAATTTCAGCGTTGCAAGAAGCTAAG
The DNA here is from genome assembly GCF_002364475.1 of Idiomarina sp. UBA3162. Taxonomy (NCBI): domain Bacteria; kingdom Pseudomonadati; phylum Pseudomonadota; class Gammaproteobacteria; order Alteromonadales; family Idiomarinaceae; genus Idiomarina; species Idiomarina sp. UBA3162. The sequence goes on along the minus strand of NZ_DEYI01000098.1, from coordinate 4,634 downwards.
CCATGTTCTAATGTGAGGCGATCGCGCTCCTGTAATACAGGGTTTTTGGCCAACCAAGTCAGTTGTTCGTCACGCTTGCCTTCAAGCGCTTCACTGCTGCACTGAATATCGCGCAAAAACGCGTCATTACCTCCGAGATATTCTAGGTCGCTGTTGCGCCAATATACCCGCGTCGGCAAATCATTGAATACTTGTTGTAATAATTGTTGCGAGCTGGCGGTTAGAAACGGTTGACGCAATGGGGATGTCAGCGAAGTTTGCCGAGTCCAAGTAAAGATGACAATACCCGCGATTAATCCAACGGTAACCGAAGTCAGTAATATGTAATCACTTAACGGCGCGGGTAAAATCAGGTAACTGATGATGCTGATAAGTTGAAAGGCAATAAAGCCAATTTGAAACCGTGTCCAGAATGTTGTCATTCGTCACTTGCCAAAACGCTGTGAAAGAAAATGGGTGCCTTCTAAGTGTGCCACGACACACGCGTAACGCCAAGTTTATTAAGCCAATCATGGACGTGCGAAGCAAATCTAAGTAAGCTAACCGCACGCGTCAGAAAAGGTAGTATCGGAGTCCCTTTTGCAAACTCAATTCGAACGAAAAATCACCGAACTCACAGCGAGTCACTCAAGCGCCATTTGGGAAGGTATCCACCGTGGCATCGAGCGTGAGGCTTTGCGTGTATTAGAAAACGGCACACTTGCGCCGACGGATCATCCCGAAGCGTTGGGAAAGACGTTAACGCACGACACCATTACGACGGATTACTCGGAAAATTTACTCGAGTTTATTACTCCGGTGGCTGAATCTATTCGCACCACCTTATCGCAATTGAAAGACATTCATACCCATACCTTCAAAGCCTTGGGCGACGAGTTGTTATGGCCATTGAGTATGCCGTGTTATATCGGTTCTGATAAAGATATCCGTGTGGCTAAATTTGGTGAGTCGCATTCAGGTCGAATGAAATCCTTGTATCGCGTGGGGCTGACCCACCGGTATGGAGCAACCATGCAGATTATCTCGGGCGTTCATTTCAATTTTTCTGTGCCTGAGACGCTTTGGGCAGCACTTGCTCAAGATGAAGGCACTGAGGACAACGCGGCTTTTCGTTCTGAAAAATATTTTGCTTTGATTCGGAACTACAAACGACTGTCTTGGGTGATTCCATTTTTATTTGGCGCATCGCCAGCGTTGTGTGAATCATTTTTTACTCAGACTCAAACCGAGAATAAGTTGACCGAGTGGGACTTCGCTAAACTGGGTAAGGGTACATGCTATTTGCCTTACGGCACATCATTGCGGATGAGTGATCTAGGGTACACGAATAAAGAACAAGCAAGCTTAAAAATCACGTACAACAACCTCGATGATTATGTGGAGGGTCTACGTAGAGCAATTACCACGCCGTCCGAGAATTTTAAGTCGATTGGTGTAAAAGATAATGGTGAGTATCACCAGCTTAATAGCAACATTCTACAAATAGAGAATGAATTCTATTCGCCAATTCGACCTAAGCGCACAGCAAAGGATGGCGAAACACCCACACAAGCGCTTGAACGCGGTGGCGTCGAGTATATCGAGGTCCGCGCTTTGGATGTGAATCCGTTTAGTGAAGTGGGTATTACGGCGCAACAAATTCAGTTCCTTGACCTGTTCTTACTTTACTGTTTGCTGACGGAGAGCGCTCCGATGGATTGGGAGACTCAGCAGAAAACCGACCAAAACTTCAATAAAGCGGTGATGCAAGGCCGTAATCCTTCGCTGAGCTTATGGCAAGATGGTCACGATCGATTAATGACCGACTGGCTGGAGGAATTATTTGCAGAGCTGGCTGCGCTCGCCCGCATTATGGACGATTCGCCGCATTCTGAGTCGGGTTATGTTGCCGCTGTCGAGGCGCTTTATCCATGCGTGTTGAATCCTGAGTTGACTTTGTCAGGTCAGGTTCTGGAGATCTTGCGTAGCAATGATTGGGATGCAAGCCGCTTGGGTAAGGAGTTAGCGCTTAAATATAAGCGTTTATTCCGTGAAGCGGAGTATGAAGCGTTTAGCGAAGATGACTTTAAGCGGTGGAAGGCCGCTTCGGAAGATGACTTCGTTGCTCGTAAAGCTTCGGATAACGTAGTTGATTTTGATACCTTCTTGAGTAACTATTTCGAAAAGGCAAAATGTTCGGGGCAACCCACACGCTAGTTAAAAGAGCTACGCCAGAAAAGAAAAAGGCGCAACGATAAACCGCTGCGCCGAATAGTTCAGGGGGGTGAACACAACATAACTGTTTACTCTGATACGTGTGTCATCAAAAAGTTCAGAATCATGCAAAAAAAAATTTATAAGCGCAGTTCGATTATTGCTTCAGCTGTTTTGGTAAGCGCACTAAGCGGCTGCGCCACGCCGCCTCCACAATCCCCTGAGAATATCTGTGATATCTTTGAAGAACATAATGATTGGTATCATGCTGCGGCCGATGTGCGCGAGCGGTGGGGCGTTCCCATCCACGTGCCGATGGCGATGATGTATCAAGAGAGTTCCTTCAGACATGATGCGGTTCCTCCACGCTACTATTTTCTTGGCTTTATTCCTTGGGGGCGAGTGAGTAGTGCTTACGGATACTCCCAAGCTAAAGATATGACGTGGGAAGATTACCAGCGAGAAACGGGGAATGGCTGGGCGAGTCGAAGCGACTTTGAAGATGCTATCGACTTTATGGGATGGTTTATTTATAAAAGCTATGAAATTAATGGTGTGTCCAAGTGGGATGCATACGCGCAATACCTCAACTATCACGAAGGTTGGGGCGGTTATGCTCGCAAATCTTACCTCAGCAAACCGTGGCTTGTGAAAGTATCGAAACAAGTAAAAAGTCGTTCGTTACGATACGCTACACAGCTCAAAACCTGTGAAGAAGACCTTAAGCATGGATGGCTGTATAACTTATTTTTTGATTGGTAAGCGTTAGCAAAGAGCCAGCGGTATTATTCACCGCTGGCTGAACGAGGCTCTTGAAAATGCTGAGGTAACACGCGCACTTGTTTTATCATCGTATCACCTACCTCAATGAGTTCCACTGGATAGCCACCTAAGCGTAAGCTGAGACGGGCACTTGGGATATCACCAAACTGCTCAATAATTAATCCACTGAGTGTCTTCGGTCCATCGGTAGGAAATTGCCAGTTCATCTCTTTATTAAGCTCGCGCAGGTTGGCAGCACCTTCAACTAAATAGCTGCCATCAGGTTGCGCAACAGCTGTCTCGCTTGGTTGAGGCGCCATGGACGTGGTGAAGTCGCCGACAATTTCTTCTAAAATATCTTCTAAAGTGACCAGGCCTTGAATATCTCCATACTCATCAACGACGAGGCCAATGCGCTCTTTGCGACGCTGAAACTTTAATAGTTGCACGTTAAGGGGAGTGCCTTCGGGAATAAAATAAATATCGCGTGCAGCGCGCACCAAAGTCGCCTTATCGGCTTCAAATTGATTTTTGGTCATCAAACGCATGACATCACGAGCGTGGAGAAAGCCGACCGCATCATCAATGTCATTTCGGTACAACAACACTCGCGTATGTTGAGCGTGCTCTATTTTCTTAATGATTCGCGACCATTCGTCGTTGATATCGATTCCGACAATCTCGTTACGCGGAATCATCACATCCTCGACTGTAACTTTTTCTAGGTCCAGAATACTAACCAGCATTTCTTGGTGAGAAGCTGGGATCATGTTGCCTGCTTCATTCACCACGGCGCGCAACTCATCTGAGTTGAGTGCATCGCCTACTTGGGCTCGCTTAGGGTCGACACCGAGCAGGCGCATAAATGAGTTGGTAATGAAGTTCACACTGGTAACAAAGGGATACATTACCAGCAAGAGTGGACGTAAGATCATTGAGCTCGGAAAAGCGATACGCTCTGGATGCAGGGCGGCGATTGTTTTAGGCGTAACTTCGGCAAAAATTAAGATTACCAAAGTAAGGCCGAGTGTGGCGATAACAATACCGGCATCGCCGAACCAACGAATACACAGAATGGTCGCAATAGAGGAGGCTGCAATATTAACTAAGTTATTACCAATCAGGATTAGACCGATTAAGCGATCAGGGCGTTCCAGCAGGAACTGCACTCGACGTGCACCATGGTGGTTATTTTGCACTAGATGGCGTAACCGATAGCGGTTAATCGACATCATGCCCGTTTCGGAGCCGGAAAAATATGCAGAGAGAGCGATGAGAACTACGAGTATTACGAGTAACATACTCGTCGATATATCGTCCAAACTTACTATCCTCTTAGTCGTTGCGAATCTGACAATTTAGTGTTTTCAGTCGCTAAGTCAAGCTTTGACTTAGCTGAGAATGATATCTTTGACAAAGCGGCTACCAAAGTAACCGAGTGTTAATAACACCGTACCCAAAATACTTAACACCATAACCGGTTTACCGCGTAGGCCAGTCGCTTTATGGGTCAGGTAGGTGATGATATAAACCAAAGCCGCCGCCATTGCTAGAATTGTCTTGTGAGCTTGGTTTTGAGCGAACATGTCATCCAAAAAAGCAAAACCGGAAGCGATTGCTAATATCAACAGCAACGTACCTGCTGATAACAGCCTAAAGAAATAGCGATCAATATTCAT